>JABSSK010000205.1 GCA_013214265.1 Saprospiraceae bacterium
CCTACCCATCTTATTGAAAGTTTCAAATCAACGCTTGACGAAGTTCGAGAAAGTGATATTCTACTTCACGTTGTGGATATTTCTCACCCTCAGCATGAGGACCACATCCGTACCGTAAATAATACACTTAAGGATCTGAACTCTATTGATAAGCCAACCCTCTTTATTTTTAATAAAATTGACCGCTACAGGGCATTACAGTACGATCCGCTTATTGATGAAAACACAAAAAAAGAAATTGAAACCAGCTTACAATCATCACTGCGACATGAGTTCGACCAAGAAAATATATTTGTGTCGGCTATAACTGGAGAAAATATAGATGGCCTGAGAAAAGAACTTACGGAATTGGTTAGAGACCAATACATGGTTCGCTATCCCCACCAAGCAAAGCAATGGTAGCTTTACCGAAAAATAAATCATACTATGCCCCAAGATATTCTAAATAAATATGCGGATCTACTGGTTAATTACTGCCTTGAATTACAACCGGGCGAACGATTGTACATTCGTAGTACTACCTTAGGTGAACCCCTCGTTCGTGAAGTATACCGGGAAGCTTTACGGGCGGGTAGTATTGTGGAATACCACCTCGCATTCCGGGAGCAAACTCGATTATTACTTTCCATGGGTGACAAAAATCAACTCGCACATATTTCACCTGGTTATCAGGAGGCCATGGAACATTATGATGCGTATTTGTTTATTCGGGCACCTTTTAATTTGCGTGAGAATCAAAATATTGATCCCGACCGATCAAAAGAACGTGGGCAAGCACTTGGGGATATTATGAAAGTATACTTTGATCGTACTGCTACCCGAGACTTGAAACGAAGCCTCTGCCAATTCCCGACTCAAGCAGCAGCGCAACAAGCAGGTATGTCCCTAGAAGAGTATACTAGCTTTGTTTTCTCTGCTTGTAAATTGGACCAACCCGATCCGGCATCAGCTTGGCGAAAGGTTAGGGCCCAGCAACAAAAAGTGGTGGACTACTTAAATAATTGCGAAACCATTCAATATAAGGGACCTAATATTGATTTATCATTTTCCACTAAAGGCAGGACCTGGATAAACTCGGATGGCAAAACTAATATGCCCAGTGGAGAAGTGTATACTTCGCCCGTTGAAGACTCTGTGAACGGAAAAGTTCATTTTAGTTACCCAGGTATCTATCAAGGAAATGAAGTGGAAGGCGTAACACTTCAGGTTAGTAATGGATATATCGATTCTTGGGATGCTAAACGAGGCAAAGCATTTTTAGATCATATTTTTGAACTGGACGGCGCCCGGCGTTTTGGTGAAGCAGCTATTGGTACAAACTATGGCATTACCCAAATGACTCGAAATATATTGTTCGATGAAAAAATAGGTGGAACCGTACATTTGGCAATCGGACAGAGCTACTTACAAGCAGGCGGAAAAAACCAATCTGCTGTGCATTGGGATATGATTACCGATATGACGGAGGGTGGTCAAATTCTAGCTGATAACATCAAAATATATGAAAATGGACAATTTTTAATCTAAACCCGTACCAACATTAGACCTGATACATGCAGTTTTTTAACTGTTGACCAAAAAATCCCGCATATTCTGGTTAAATTGCGTGAAATTAAGCTAAGTAATAATTATAGTCGCCCTCTGTATATATACCCTGATACAATAATAGTAACTGAATTGCAAGACTAACAAACACAAAGAAAACCGTGAACAGGAACATTGCTTTTTTAGAATTAAAGTATGGCAACATTTATGGCGGTTACCCCAACTTTTATGCGATAAGTGAAATAGCGCTGTTGATCTTTGAGGAAGGTTCGAATAAAATCTTTCTCGAAACTTACCTCAATAACGCAGATGTCGATATTGTAAATGTATACTCTAAAACAAATGAGTTAGGGCATACTGTTGGCCGATCCAAGGAAGTGTTCAATATGAAGACTGGACGCCGCCGTGAATTTGACGAGGAATTCAAACTCAATGAAGATGAACTTTCTGAAGAGTTCAAACGCCTGCGTCCATCCAAAATGCCCATTCGGAATTTTCTCAACCGAAATCTTAAAAAATATCGCTTCAGAGATTTAGTTGTATTTGATGGCAGACGGGATATCTTCCTGTGTGAGCGTTCAGGGGGTAACTTTGGTCGATATAATATTATTGACCTTCAGAAAGACCTGAACACAGAAACCGATTATTTATTCTCCTTGAACAAATTATCAAAGGTAATAGAACTGGATTTCGACCGCCAATACTTAAGGTCCAATAATCTGGAGTACTGGTTACATCCTATTGCAGCTCGGCAAATCACCCCTCGGTCAGCAGCGTTTGATGCAGCACGGTTGATGATGGTTCACAATGAAGTGATGTTTCATCATAGCGATTTCTTAATAAAGGCTCAATTACTCCTGAACAAACTCAAAACAGGAGAAGAATAACGAGTAGGCTATTTTTTCAAATAGGCATCCAAAACCCACTACCGCTAGCCGCGTAGTGGGTTTTGTTTTTTTATTATATAAAAGGTCCAGTACCAATCTCCTTACAAATTGTGCGATTCGCCCAAAGTAGGTATCTCTACCTGTTCAAATCCATAAGGCTTTACAAATGAACGAAACGCTTCCTGGCGATCTAATGTACCGTGTACTAAGAATAATTGTTTCAGATTATCCTTCTGTGGCTTTATAAAATCCAGTAATTCAAGGCGATCGGCATGAGCTGAAAAAGAGTCCATCACATAAACTTCCGCCCTGACCGGCTTCCATTCTCCAAAAAGTCGAATAGCTTCCCCTCCGTTTCGCAAATGACCGCAAGGAGTCGATGGGCTACAATACCCAACAATTAGAATAGAATTCTCTGGTCGATCAATCGCATTAAATACATGGTGCTTAATGCGCCCAGCCGTCATCATTCCGGATGAACTAATAACTATGGCAGGCCCCTGCAATGTATTGAGGGCCTTGCTATCCTCGGTAGCTCGAATATACTTCAGATTATTAAACCCAAAAGGGTTAGGGTCAATTAGCATATATTCCGCTAGCTCCTGATCGAAACACTCCGGATGGGCACCAAAAATCATAGTTGCATTAACCGAAAGCGGGCTATCTACATATACAGGTATTGAAGGTAACCGACCATCCGTTTCTAACTGATCAAGCATATAAACGAGTTCCTGGGTTCGTCCAACACTAAAAGCAGGAATAATCAATTTTCCTTTTTTATCAACACAAGTATGGTTAATTATGTCCAGCAACTTACCCGTCTCTGCTGGAAGTCCTTCGTGCTCCTTATTTCCATAAGTTGATTCAAGTAGCAAATAATCCAGAGGTGGCATTTCTTTTGGATCACGAAGAATCGGTCGATTAGGACGACCAACATCGCCTGAAAATCCAAAATATTTCGTCTCGCCACCTTCATTTATTTTCAGAGTAATACTCGCACTTCCCAAAATATGACCAGCATCGCTGAAAAGCACTTCAACATCATCATGGATAGGGAACCAACGGTCATAGGCATAACTAGCAAACTGGTCCATCGTTTTATGTACATGTCTACTGGTGTACAGAGGTTCCTTGAAAGGGGTATCATCAAAGGGTTGTTTCGACTTTTTGCGCTTGTTGTAATACTCTGCCTCCCTTTCCTGAATCTTGGCACTATCCAGCAACATAATACTACAAAGGCTCCGTGTAGCATGTGTACAATGAATTGTACCATTAAAACCGTCTTTTACCAACTTGGGTAATCGCCCAGTGTGATCAATATGGGCATGTGACAGAATGACCACATCAATATCAGAAGGCCTAAAAAGCCATTCTTCATTGAACTTTGCCATATCATCGTCTTTACCTTGATATAATCCACAATCAAGAAGAATCTTAAACCCGTTATCCAGCGTTAAGAGATGGCAGCTTCCTGTGACTTCCTGAGCCGCTCCACAAAAAGTAATGGTCATTCTAGTTTGCTTTGATTAACGGTAATATAAGCAACCCTGAACACCATGACAATTCGGTGTACAACTGTTTTAATAAAATTCTAGAAAGAAAACAGAATAGGTATATAATCAAGATCCGAGAAGATCATCTATTGGGTGCGGACCTTTAAACTTCCAAAGTTCAGCCGAGCTAAAATCTCACTCTCCCCTTTTCCCACCTTACCTTTTACTTCATGCGAACTAGATTGTTCTTTCTCAAACTGAATATTTAAATCACTCGGATACCTTATACCCGCATAAGTAGTTGCTGCATCCATTCTATAACTAGCGCCCTTGGCTACCACAACTGAGAAGTCAGAATACTGACCATTCAATGCACAGGCCCGGAACGTATTGGATAGCATAAAGTTAGCCCCCCCATGTTCCAAGTCAAGATCAACCTCTTGATCAATCTCGCCAACTGACACTTGCGTATATTTTCCTTCTACTTCAACCTTACTCGCTTTTCCAATTTTGAAATTATCATACTTCCCTGTGTTCTGTAGGTCACGGAGTTCTCCAAAACTATATGTATCAAATTTCGTCTGGCAATTCACGTCAACAGCCCTGCCGATAGAAAAACTGGAATACTTACTGGTAAGAGACAAGTCACTTGCCTCATCAATCCCTAATTCTGCATAGCCGACATAAAGTTTGGCATCCCTTGCTCGATTAATAACCCCGTTACCATAAGAAAACGTAACGTTAGAATCATTACCGAGTTGCTCCGCCTTGAAGTTGACATTTTTGATGTCTAAGTTTACGGTGCCATCCATAGCAGCTAAATACATATCACCGTATTTATGTACTACATCTAGGTCGTTAGTTTTCGGGATAAACACTTCATAATTGATCTGATAATCACTTTTTGTTTCTGCGGTATTCCATACGAACCATCTTTTTCTACGTGCTTCGATCTGGGTTTCAGCTTTTACAAGCTCGTCGCTATTCGAAAACGTAATATCGATACGATTGAAAACCTCCTGTGCTTTGACTTCACTTATCGCATTTACCACTATCTCAACGGATATCTTAACGCGATTCTGGTTCCAAGTCTTGATGTTTACCGAGCCATATTTGTTTATTATTCTCGTTTTACCATCTGGAATGATGCTGTATTCCTTCTTAATCGTTTTAGAAAAGACCTGATCAACAACCGATAACGACGGTGTATCTGCATTTGGAAGACCAAGCGGCCTTAACAAAAGACATATGGTACAAAAGCTATAGAGTAACCTCATTGGTTATATTATTTTTAAATTCTACTTCATTAATCCGCTCCAGAACCCTTTGCAGTATCGTCAATTTAGTCTGATAGCTACGGATCAAATTTTCAACGATTTCCTGTTCCGTTCCTTTATGAGCTTCCATTAGCGCTTCGTATAACTCACGCATTGTTTCATCAACCTGATCCAAATCCTGAAATATGGTAGGGTCACTATGGTTACTTGTATTTACGAGTTGTACTTGCCTGGCTATTTCGTTCTGATAAAAAGCTGCGAGTTCGCCGTATTCTGGAGAAATGTCATCAAGCAAGGCTACCGCATCATTATTTGTTCCTAAAGCAAAATAACTACCCATTACCCCTCCTATCGTCAACAGCAAAGCCACCGTTGCAGCAACTCGCAAAGCATGCCATACTCTTCTCTTAGTACGAATAGGTTTTTCCAACTGCCGATCAATGTCAGCCCAAACCTTTAAAGGTGGGATGGCATCATCAAAATCAGCTCTATTTTTAGCAATAAATGCTTCTAAAGGATCCCTTTTCATTGGTTTAGTAATTTGATACTTGTTTCTGAGATTCAATGATTGCCCTTAGCTTTCTCTTCGCTCGGCTGTATTGTGATTTACTCGTCGCTTCTGATATTGAAAGAATTCCTGCTATCTCCTTATGGTCATACCCCTCAAGCATATACAATGAGAATACAACGCGGTACCCATCAGGTAGTTTGAATAGTGCTCTGCGTACCACCTCCAAGCTAAGCCCACTCGGTAAATCATGCACAACTGTATCTGGTTCAATAGAAGAGATTATTCCATCTTCTAATTCTTCAAAATACATCTTCTTTCGTTTCAAAAAATTAATGCAGTTGTTAATAACTATGCGTTTTATCCACGCACCAACAGATGATTGAAAACGAAAAGTATGCAACTTTGTAAAAACGTCAACAAAGGAGTTTTGTAATAAATCTTCCGCCTCTAGCTCGTCCCTCACCATTCTGAGGCATACGTTATACATTGCCTTAGAGTACTGGCGATACAGTTCAAATTGAGCTTGTCGGTTTCCCGCTTGGCATTGTTCAACAATCTTTCGATGGGTATTTGCGTAATCCAAAACTTTACGGTTACGAGGTTGACTTGTTGCTTTGTTTTTTATCTTTTCTTTTCGTTTTGCATCCGTCGAAAGCTCTCTTATCTCTGGTTTCAAAGCTTTCTATTTTGATGATTAAGTGAATGCTACTCGATCGTATTTAAAACTAATGACAGATAGACTTTTCAAAGGTTGCATCTGTACATACATCATCACTCAATGTCAGCTAATCTATTTATTCCTTCTTGTGCTCTTTCATAGTCTGGAGCAAGTTGTAGCGCTTGCGCATAATCCGCTTTTGCCGCAGGCAGATTTCCCATCATCTCACTAGCAACTCCACGGTGGTAATACGCCCTAATATGCACAGGGTTGATCTGTAATGTTAAATGGAATTGCTCATGCGCTTGCAAAACAGAATCCAAGTCAAGGTATAATAATCCTGCATTATAAAAAGCATCCTCATACTGTGGATCTTGTCGAGCAATGTCCCGAAATAAGCTCAAGGACGCTTCTAGGTCACCTTTTTCTTGTAAGTAAAATGCTTTGGCATGTTTGAGGGTTACATTCTTTGGTTCAATACGAATAGCGCTATCAAAATACTGAGCTGCTATGTCATTCCCCAATCCAGCATGCAACTGCCCTAACTCCAACCAAGCATCTAGCAATTTGGGGTTGTTATCAACAGCCGACTGAAAGCTACTAATAGCACGAGCCGTATCGGCCATTTCTTTAAAATTCATCCCCATCATAAAATAGGCCTCACCCTCTTGGGGGTCAATCTGTAAAATCTTATCTAGGGTGCGTAACGAAGGCTCATATTGCTGTAGAATCAGCTGAAATTCACTCAATTTTAATAAGCTCGGAATTGCATCTGGGTGATATTCGACAACCTTTTCCATGGTTTCCAGAGCCTCTTTTGAACGGTAGTAGTCTAAGTATACATCCGCCAAAGCATGCAAATAGGGAATCGATGTCGAATCAAAAGAAAGTGCCTTCTTTAAGTCTATAATGGCTTCATCAAACCCTTCATTATCATAAAAATAGCGAGCTCTTGCCGCATATAAATTCGCATTATCTGGATTGGTTTTAATGGATTCATTTAACTGAGAAAGGATTGGATTTGCCTGTTCTGGTGTATTCGTAGCCTCAAGCGATTGGTCGTACTTACATCCAACCATAAAACATCCAACTAAGCAAATGAAAAATACAATACGCATACTTTATTTTTTTTCCTTTAACGAAATTACCCAAAATAGTGTATCTACCACCTTAAATAGATTTGAATATTTACTCAAAAATCCAAACCTATGCATTTGGGTAGCCCATCAAAGTTGAGAACGTTAATATGTTATTTACTATTTCTTTGTTCCCCTATGCTGTTGTTGGCACAAGAGCAAAAGCTAGTAACCTTTGCGAGTTCTGGTACGACCTCCGTTGCGTATATTCAGGCCAACGATCAAACAACCTATATAGCAGGACGATTTCGCAATGACTTACAACTACCTGATACCAATTTGGTAAGTAAAGGTGAAGAAGACCTTTTTCTAATTACCCAAAACCAAAACAACGAACAACATTTAATCTGGGCAGGTGGAAGTATCCTCGATGAAGATTGGGGTGGTTTATCTTTAACACCTGAAGCCGATGGTATATATATTGGTGGCAGTTACTGGCAGGAATTATCTTTCATGGATACTATTATTCAGGCGCAAGGTAACCCCAAAGCCCTGTTTTTTGCACGTTTCAATCTGTTGGGGCAGTTGGAATGGGCCAAAAGTATATCTGGTGGAGGGTTAAAGGAGTTATCTGATCTTACTGTTTTACCAAATGGTAATATCATAATTGCAGGATTCTTTTCCGATAGCCTAATCTTGGATAGCGACACCCTTTTTACTGATGCCGAAGTTAGCAGTATGATGATTTGTTACACGGAAACAGGGCAACTTAAATGGGTAGAATCAATTGGTGGAACAGGGCAGGTACAACTTAAAGCCATCGCTTCTTCTGATAATGGAGATATTTATGTTACTGGGTGGTATGATAACCAACTGGCATTAGCTGATACGATTATCTTTAGCAATACCTCCGACCGCGATGTATTT
>JABSSK010000206.1 GCA_013214265.1 Saprospiraceae bacterium
ACTGGTGAGCAGCACAATCACAAAGGATGCAATGCAAAGGATTGAAGTGCCTCTATTTTGTACTTTCATTTGAGAATATGGGTTTGTGTAGTGGATGCTTATCGTGATTTTGGGGTTATGATCAGTGTGAATGAGCCTTCTGATAATGTACTGGCTCCAGCTACTCCCACTACTACTTGATAGGGGTTACGGAGCGCTAGGATATTCTTAACAGTACGTGTATGATCCTGTACTTTCCCTACGCGTGGACGGTCCCATCTATGATCTGCTTCGCAACGTACACAACGAGTTAAATGAGGTACAGTATTTCCTGTATTAACTGTACCGACCTCATAGGCATAAAGACTCATGTCGTGGTCAGGGTTATCAGGAATCATTTGAATTGTCATTTCTGTATAAGGTGGAAGGTCAAAAGTGAACAGCACATGGTGCCCTGTAAAATGCTCTTCTTCTGTTTTAGGGAAACACGCAACAGAACTATTCCACGCCCATGCTAAGGTCGACATCCTAAAACCATCGGATAAGTTACCCGAAACAGAGGTAGGGCTGAGCTTGTCAATCCGAATGGTTTTAGGTTGTTGTGCATTCAATATGCTAACTAACGACAAGGATAAGAACAACAAGAGCAGAGGCATCTTCATCGATAACAGGTTATTTGAAGCAAATTATAGAAAAGGAAATTGGGTTACTAGCTTTAGGTCTCTTTTTGTTGCAAAATCACCCGAAAGTATGAGTAGAGACTATCTAAACGTACCGATAAAAAAAGCCCCCTGGATGTGTACATCAGGAGGCTTTTCGTATGTTATGTTTTAATCCGAATGGTTTAACCATTCATAGAAGCTAGAAATTCATCATTATTCGATGTGCCAGCCATTTGTTTACGCAAAAATTCCATAGCCTCATC
Source organism: Saprospiraceae bacterium (assembly GCA_013214265.1). GTDB lineage: Bacteria > Bacteroidota > Bacteroidia > Chitinophagales > Saprospiraceae > DT-110. The sequence continues at coordinate 905 of JABSSK010000206.1, forward strand.
CGGTTTCATGTCCGCCAGATGATTGCGTAAAATGAACATACGTTGTAGCGTGTCCTTATCGAGCAACAGATCTTCGCGGCGGGTTGATGATTTGGTGAGGTCGATAGCAGGGAACATACGCTTGTTGGCAAGACCACGATCCAACTGAAGTTCCATATTACCCGTACCTTTGAATTCTTCAAAAATAACGCCATCCATTTTTGAGCCAGTGTCAATGAGGGCTGTTGCCAGAATGGTCATGGAGCCACCACCTTCGATATTACGAGCGGCACCAAAGAATTTTTTCGGTTTGTGTAGCGCATTGGCTTCCACACCACCGGAAAGTACTTTACCACTGGCTGGCGCTACCGTATTGTAAGCGCGAGCTAGTCGAGTAATGGAGTCAAGCATGATAACCACATCGTGGCCAGATTCAACTAATCGTTTGGCTTTCTCAAGAACTATTCCGGCCACCCGCACATGATTTTCAGCTGGTTCATCAAAGGTAGATGCGACCACTTCCGCGTTGACACTACGTTTGAAATCAGTAACCTCTTCTGGACGCTCATCAATCAACAAAACTATAATGTAACACTCCGGGTGGTTCTTGCTGATGGCATTAGCCATATCCTTGAGCAAAAAGGTTTTACCCGTTTTTGGTTGAGCGACAATCAAACCCCGTTGGCCTTTACCAATAGGTGTAAATAAGTCGATCATTCGATTTCCTAAATCACGCCCCGTTGGAGAAGACGCCAGATTAAACTTTTCTTCCGGAAACAGGGGCGTCAGGTAATCAAAAGGTACACGCTCCCGGATGTCCTGGGGGTCCAAACCATTTATTTTAGAAACGCGTAGGAGCGCAAAGTATTTCTCGCCTTCTTTAGGAGGTCGAATCGCTCCTTTAACCGTATCACCAGTGCGCAATCCAAAAAGCTTAATTTGAGACGGTGATACATAAATGTCGTCAGGAGAAGTGAGGTAGTTGTAATCCGCAGACCGAAGGAAACCATAGCCATCAGGCATCATTTCCAAGATGCCTTCCCCTTCGATAATACCATCCAGTTCTATATCAAACTTAGGTTTCTTGGGGGTGGCTTCTTTTTCCTTTCCGTTCGCCTCATCCTTATTGTTTCCGTTGCGACTTCGTTTGCGGTCGTTATCGTTTTTCTTATGTGGCCGGTTATCCTGATCCTGATTGTTTTTCCTTCTGGAATTACCCCGTCCTTTAGGCTCGGTTTTCGCCTCTTCCTTTACAGGCTCTTCACTCCCTTCATCATTTTTAGTGCCCTCACTGTCGGCAGCAGGTTCTTCCTTTTTAGCTTTTGCTTTCGGGTTGTCTTTCCCCTTTGGCGAGGGTACGCGTCGTGGACGGTTAGTGAAGCTGTCAATTTCAACACCGGCTACTTCTTCGTCGCTAGTGTCTTCATTAGAAATCGCTTGGTGATCGAGGATCTTGTAGATGAGCTCTTTTTTATTTAACCGCTTATAGCCTTTAAGGCCTAGCTGCTCTGCGATTTCTCTGAGCTCAGGAACGAGCATGTCATTTAATTGAAGAATGTCGAACATAATTTTGATGTGCTTTTTTTGTACTGATAGTACGATTCAGGTGGGCTGTTTTGCCTGATTGGGTGCTTTTCGTTGTTTTATGTGTGGGAATTTAAACTGCAGGCAATAAAGTGGCAGTTCAAATAAACAGAATTACTAAATACTTAACTTTCCGTGACGTTAAAAGAATTGATCTGTAAGCGAAAAAGGAAAGCGCAGGGTTACGAATGTATCCATAATACAATGAAACATTAAAGTACTATGGATGGATTTTGCCTTGCAGAGCAAAAATACATTTTATTTTTTAATTCTTGAATAAAATCAACTAAAATGTAACTAAAGTTTTAACTGAAGGTTTATGGAAGATCAGCTTTTGTTATTAGACACACGAAAATAATGGGGATTTCCTATTTTCGCGCCATTGGAACGCTTTTTTTGCGAAAGCTGTTTCTAGCTTGTCAAAACCATTAACTATAAGTGCCACTGTTATGTTACAACTTCATGTGATTCGGGAACAGCGCGAGCGTGTGCTGCAAGGGTTAAAAATCCGCAATGCCAAGGAAGAGGACCTCCTACGAGTTGATCAGGTTATAGCCTTGGATGATCAACGTAAAGAAATTCAAACTTTCCTGGACGAATCCAAGGCTCAACGCAACCGGTTGTCAGCTGAAATAGGAGGGTTGTTTAAGCAAGGTAAGCGTGAAGAAGCTGAAACGATCCGAACACAAGTAACAGGCTTGAAAGAAGAAATTGCTACCAAAGAAGATGAGCTAAAAGCAATACAGCAGAAGTTATCTGAAGGATTATTGCAATTGCCCAATATTCCGCACGATAGTGTTCCTGCCGGTTCGACTGATGACGATAATGAGATACACCAAAATTGGGAAGAACCCTTACCCACCCTCAGCGAGGAGGCATTACCCCATTGGGAATTAGCCAAAAAATACAATGTTTTTGATCTTGAATTGGGAACTAAGATAGCTGGATCAGGTTTCCCTGTATTTAGGGGAAAGGGGGCCCGACTTCAGCGTGCACTGATTTCTTTCTTTTTGGATGAGGCTGCTAAAGCTGGATTCGAAGAAATTGTCCCTCCACTTCTGGTAAATGAAGATACGGCGCGCGCCACAGGTCAACTTCCCGACAAAGAAGGGCAGATGTATTATGTGGAGCGGGATAACTTATATTTGATTCCTACTGCAGAAGTGCCTATAACTAATATTTTTAGAGATACTATCGTAGCAAAGAAAGACTTGCCAATCAAATTGACCGGCTACACGCCGTGTTTCCGAAGGGAGGCAGGTTCTTACGGCGCTCATGTTCGGGGCCTAAATCGAGTTCACCAATTCGATAAAATCGAGATCGTACAAATTGCACATCCCAAAGAATCGTATGCCGTACTGAACCATATGCTTGATCATATTAGTTCTTTACTCAATAAGTTGGAGTTGCCTTTCCGCATTCTGCGTTTGTGTGGTGGCGATCTGGGTTTTACTTCTGCTTTGACATTCGATTTTGAGGTGTACTCAGCTGCACAAAAGCGGTGGCTTGAAGTGAGTTCCGCTTCGAACTTTGAAACCTTCCAAAGTAATCGGCTTAAGCTGCGCTTTCGGGAGGAAGAGGGGGCTAAACCCCAACTGGCTCATACCCTGAATGCCAGTGCCTTAGCTTTGGCTCGTATCATAGCGGCATTGTTGGAAAACAACCAAACGCCTGAAGGAATTGTTATACCCAAAGTACTTCGTACATACACAGGATTCGATATAATCGATTAAAATACAGCATTATGATAACTGGTGGATATTATGGTTATATGATCATTGGTGGGCTGCTATCTCTGGTAGGGATGTTCGTAAGCTCCAGATTGAAAAGTAAATTTCGAAAATATAGTCAGATGCCGAATACGTCCAATATGACGGGCGCGGAAGTAGCTGACGCTATGCTTCGTCATTATGGAATATCGGATGTTCAAATCAAACAGGGGCGAGGTGTTCTGACAGACCACTACAATCCAGCATCCAAAACAGTGAGCCTGAGTCCCGAAGTGTTTCAAGGAAGAAGTATTGCAGCAGCAGCCGTTGCTGCCCATGAGTGTGGTCATGCCGTTCAGCACGCTACAGCATATAGTATGCTACAATTACGCTCCCGACTGGTGCCTCTGGTACAAATATCCGCAACTGCCCAACAGTGGCTCTTGTTGATTGCTTTTATGACCTTGAGTTCTATGCCCCAAATTATGCTCATCACTATTGTGGCTTTTGGGGTAACTACGCTATTTTCTTTTATTACCCTGCCCGTCGAGTTTGATGCCAGCAAACGGGCACTAGCGTGGTTGGATAGTAGCCAAGTGGCTGTCGGCCAAGCCCACGAAGGAGCTAAAGATGCCTTATGGTGGGCAGCAATGACTTATGTGTCGGCGGCTTTAAGTGCATTGGTTATGCTGCTCTATCTAGTGTTGCGCTTTTCAGCAGCAAATAACGATTGAGTACAATCCAGAAATACCACCGGCAGGTTTGCAGTTGGACAGACGAAGGGTATTTAATGGTAAGCGGATAAATAAATGCTGCCCTTTATTATTGGCAACGTGACATTTACTTTATTTTTGTCACACTTTTAGGAATGTTGCTATTCACAATAGCAAATATTCCATGGTTAAAAACGCACAAGTGATGGAAGCTGAAGAACTTCAAATGTATATCGACGAGTCCAAAGAGGCTATGGAAAAAGCCATTGATCACCTGAAAAAGGAACTGGCCAAAATCACAACTGGAAAGGCTAATCCTAGAGCCCTGGATGGTATTTTGGTTGATTACTATGGCGCACCTACACCTTTGAATCAGGTAGCTAATGTAGGTACCGCTGACTCGCGAACCCTTACCATACAGCCTTGGGAAAAAACTATGCTGGCTCCAATCGAAAAATCAATCTTTGAGGCAAACCTAGGGTTCACACCTCAAAATGATGGCGAACTGATCCGTATCAATATTCCTATGCTTACTGAAGACCGCCGAAAAGAACTGGCCAAACGCGCCAAAGCCTTGGGTGAGGAATCTAAACTAGGTATCCGATCCGGACGACGTGACGCTATGGATGCCATCAAAAAAGCAGTAAAAGACGGATATCCTGAAGACTCAGTGAAAGACCGAGAAAATGAAGTGCAAGGGTTAACCAATACCTATAACAGCAAAGTAGATGATCTCGTACAAGCTAAAGAAGCTGATATCATGAAGATTTAACGCATTTCCTCAGAAGTGAATTTGATATTCTGAAGGATTACATTTACCTTTGCCCAACTTTTGAAGACGGAATAAAGACAATATAATGAAAAGGACTTTCCAACCATCGAGAAGAAAACGCGTTAACAAGCACGGTTTCCGCTCCCGTATGGCGACCAAAAATGGCCGTAAGGTTTTAAAATTGCGTCGTGCCAAGGGTCGTAAGCGCCTGACTGTTTCTGACGAGAGAAGACTGAAGTCTGCTTAACTATAGCAGGGTTAGCTTTAGTCTACTAACCATAACAAATAGGAGCGTAAGATGTTATCTCACGCTCCTATTTCTGTTATCTGCTGTGCGTTACAGCAAGATCGTAACCTTCAGATTTCCTTATTATAGAGCTGACTAATGATCCGTTTTCAGTATACTACCCAAACCTGAGAACGGATTAACTTGTAGGCCCGCTATTGGATATCATCACCACGAAGGGTCCTATACCTTTTTCGGGCTTCTACTGCGTAAGTGCTATCCGAAAATTCAATAAATAGTTTCTCGTAGTAAATTTTAGCCTGTTCCGTATCGTTGAGGTGCTGCTCATAAAGTTGACCTAATTGGTACAAGGCGTTGTCAGCGCGGATACCATCTACATGTTTGTCAACAATTTCTTGAAGCATTTCAGCAGCCTGGATGTAGTCCTTTCTTTTCTGGAAAATAGTAGCTTTCAAGTACAAGACATCATCTTTAAGGGTATGTTGTGGATAGCTACTTACCAAGGTGTCCAGTTTGTTGAAGGCTTCATCAAACCGGTTTTGAAATACGAGTAAATCAGCATCTGCATATAAGCCCATGGCATTTTCTGTAGAGTCCAGGCCTAAGTGGTCCATTATAAAAACAGACAAGTCCAGAGCATCATTGGCGATGAGCTTGGATGTACTAGCTTTTAGGACATCAAACTGTGATTGCGCCCATTGGAAGTTCCGATTAAAATATGAAAGACGAGCATTGCGGTACCGCGCTTCGTGGCCTAATTGATCATCCTTAAATGATTTATCGACTTGGGAGTATAGTAAGGTGGATTCCCAGACTTCCCCTTGAATTAAATAATAATCTCCCAATTGGAGCTTTCCTTGGGCTTGAACCCATGGGTTTAAGCCTGGATAGTCAATCATCTTTTCAAGTAAACTTATGGCTTCGTCTAGATCGTTAAGATATAATGCTTCTAACTCGCTTAATTCCAGAATGATCGGTGCAGTGACTTTTCTGCGTCCAAATTCATCCAAGAAATCCAAATATAATTGTTTGAGTTTGATCAGGTCTTCCTGTGTATAATCGTACCCTTCTACGAGTTTGATACGTCTATTCCGTAGAGCTTCTCTTTTGGCATCAATGTAAAACGATGAGCTAATACCTTTTTGATCAACAATATATTCGTAACCACGAATGGCCGTATCGTAATCCTTGTCATTGGCAGCAATTTGAGCTAGCTGATATATTCGCTGCCCGTTTTCCTTTAAGCGCCGATCCATAGCCAATACCTGCCTGAGCGCTTTACTGTATTCTTTTTCTTGAATGAAAACCCAGGTTAGCAATACTGGGTAATACATCACCTCCCGGTCTTCCTGAATTCGAGTGTATAATTGCTTCTTGAGCTCGTCAAATTCTTCTTGGGAGAAATAGCGCTGACAAATGGTTTGTATCGTATTCATCCGCTCGGGGTTATAAGCCAAAGCATTGAGATACTGTTCTACCATCTTTTGGGATTCGGCTTTTCTCCGATAAAGTTCCCCCAGATTATATGCAAATACCTTATCATCACGCAGCAGGGTCGCCCCTTTTTCGAAAGTTTGAATCGCGAGATCATAATTCATATCTACCGTAAAGATATTAGCGAGTTTAGTGATCTCGTATTTATTACGAGGAAGCCGAGATATAGCAAGTTGGTATTGCTGATTCGCTTTGTCATCCAAAAACTGAGATTCGTATAGCTTTCCCAATGAGACATACAGCCTAATATTGCTTGGTGAACGCCGAATTTGCCTTTCCACCAGTACTTGTGCTTCTTCGTAAGATTCAAGATTAATCAGGCAGTTGAAATACCGGTCAAAATAATACTCATTGTCATTATTTTGTATATACAGCTGTTTGTAAAGGATAGAGGCTTTTTCAAACTCGCCATCCATAAAGTACTGCTGAGCAAGCCGAGCATTCTGCCCCTGAACAGCAAAAGATATGAGGCTAACTAAGGCAATAATTAATACACGCATATTCATCTTCTTAACAAGTCTTCAGTAGGTAATGCTAATACAAGAACGGCAGATACCGACAAAAGTTGCTTTACATTAGGTAGTGTAATAAGGTACGTTCTTTTCAAAAGAAATGGATGTGGGCCAATCAGAAAAAAACAACTATTATCCGGTAGCTTACTTTTTTTACGGAAGTATGAAAATAATAGATACTTAATGTGCGGTTTGAAAAAGTTGGGTTTGTGGCTACCAAGAACCTGCTTTGAGGTAGTGCGTCTGATCTCCATATGGATTACTGGCTACTTGCGCTATGGTGATAGTGAAAGATGAATAACCAATTGCACCTCACTTTTTGTAAAAAGCCCTCCTGAAACCCTATTGGACTACAAAAAGCGTATGCGTTGGCTAGAAGGTTCTGGGGAGTCCTTGTTTGGGCGGAGTGCCGGTGCGGACGTACAGCGAGGGTCG
>JABSSK010000207.1 GCA_013214265.1 Saprospiraceae bacterium
TAGCCAGTTGTGGTTAGTATATGTATCGTTTCTGTACAATTGGCTGCCTTGGAAGGTTACGCCGATATCATCTTCTTTATAAGGGTTCTGGTTTACCACAAAAAGGTCGAGGTCACCATCGCGATCATAGTCAAAAACAACGGACCCTCTGCCAATGGATTGATCATTGGTTCGGGAGAAAAACCCGCGATCAGAAAAAGTACCATCTATATTTTCGAGCATCAGATTGGGGTTAGGTGCCAGATTTGGGTTAAGGCAACCATTGGTAATGTAGAGGTCGGAATCCATGTCATGGTCCACATCAAAAAAGTTAATACCCCAGCTGTAGGGTGTAACCAGAAAACCACCGTTAGCGCGTACGGTATTGAACGAACTTCCTAGCCCATCTGCATTTTCCTGAAAAGGCTGATTGGGCCCTTGGTTAATAAAGAAAGGGGATGAGCTAATATTGGTAATTTTATAATCCATCCATCCATCGCCGTTAATATCACAGGCACCGATACCCATAGCGTTGATTCCGTAGTCGAATTCTTTTTCTTTAGCAATTTCAGTAAATGTATTGCTTGGAGATTCGTTCCGGAATAATAAATTGGGCATTCTTCTGTAGCCGAAGTCATTAATAATTATCAAATCTAAATCACGGTCGTTATCAAAGTCAGTCCACAAAGCTTGGAAAGTCATACCACGGCGGCTAACGCCTAGGGCTTTGGATGATTCGATAAAGCCTTGTCCACCATCATTGATGTAGAGCAGGTCTATTCCAGGAACGGCATCTCCATTCTGTTGTGGGCCATGGAAATCATCTAGGGTGCCATTATACTTTTCGAAATAATTACATACGTATAGATCGGGAAAACCATCACCATTGAAATCACCAAAGGAAGCGCTGCTGGAGAATGTTTCTTCTACGATTCCGAATTCTTCGGATCGGTCAACAAATGTTCCTTTTTCATTGATGAGTAAGATATTAGGTGCTTCGGTAAACCCTTCACCAACAACATTAGCAATGGTAGCTACAAAAAGATCGGGCCATCCGTCTTTATTGACATCGGCGACTGTAGCTCCCTGAGAGACGTAACTATCTAAAAAGTTAAGTCCTGCTTGTTGGGAAACTTCTTCAAAGGTACCATCACCATTATTTTTATACAGCTGGTCTTTACCTTGACCGCTAGAAATATACAAATCCTCCCAGCCGTCTTGATTATAGTCGATAACGACAGCTCCACCACCAAAAGTACCTTGGAACACTTCAAACGAATGGCGTATTCCAGCGTCTTCCGTAACATTCTGGAATGAGGGCTGAGCGAGTAGGTATATGGGTAATAGGCAGCAAAATCCAGTTAAATGTATTAGGGATAGAAAATTCATATTAAGTTTCATTTCGAGTGTAGAAAATTACTAAAAAAGAAGCCTGGAACCAACCAGGCTTCTCTTATTTTTGGAAACTTAAACCATTTCCTGTCAAAAGGCAGTAATGGATTAATATCCAGGGTTTTGCGTTAATCCTGGGCTTTGATCGATAGCAAATTGTGGAATTGGCCACAAATAGTGCTTGTTAGGATCAAAGGATCTGGATTCAGCAGTTACTTTCAGGAGCTGCGTTTCAGCATCTCTCCAACGTAATAAATCAAAATAACGCGTTCCTTCCAGGAAGAATTCCACTTTACGTTCATTCTTAATTTCGTCACGCATTTGGTCTTTAGACAATCCTTGAGGAAAATCAGGCATACCAGCTCTGGCACGTACTTTATTGACTGCATCATAAACAGCTGCAGTAGGTCCAGATGTTTCATTCACAGCTTCAGCGTACATCAGAAGAACATCAGCATAGCGCATCAATACTAAGTCAGCTGCACCATTGCTAGAGAAACTGTTATTAGAGGTTTCTGTTTTCCATTTTTTAGAAGCAATTTTAATCGTCTTCTCAGCACCATTGGTGTTGAAGTTACGCTCTTGCAAAACTGTACCTCTATAGACCGATCCAGGAGTAAAGAATGTACCGTGGAAACGTGGGTCTCTATTTTCAAAAGGATTGTCCGGATCGTACAGATCAGATTCGCTGAATCTTTTTCCGTCGGTCATGTAATAATCATCAACCAGGAATTGTGTGTAACGGAATGAACCCCAACCACCACCTTGGGAAGCGGATGTTCCGTCCAATTCGTTAGGGCCGTAGTGTGCAGCTAAGAAGTTACCTTCACCGTCACCTACTTCGTTATCAACATACTGAAGTGCCCAGATGATCTCTGGTGATTGTTCGTTGGCACCTCTGAAGAGACTTTCGTAATCTGGATCTAAGTCCACTACACTTCCTTCTAAAGCAATAACTTGGTTAAGTGTAGATGCCGCTTCAGCAAACTGGTTCCGATAAATTAAAGCCTGACCTTTCAGTGCTAGAGCTGTAACCTTATTTGGGCGACCCCACTGGCCTTGGAAAGGCGTAACGTCTAGATTAGCGATAGCAAAGTCCAAGTCTTCAAACATAAATTGTTCAACTTGCGCTCTGGGTGTTCTTGTAATATCGCGCGCCTCATCAGGTGTAAGCGTAGCTGTAACTAAAGGCACATCACCATAGAGGAAAGTCAAGTGGTTGTAGACAAAAGCGCGCAAGAAGCGTAACTCACCTTCCATGATGGCTGCGTCTTCCGCCGATAAGTCGGTAATACTTCCTGACTTTAATACCTCCATAATGGAATTGATTCTAAATAGGGCTTGGTATCCATAGTCCCATTTAAAGCGAACCACACCTCCGGTAGCGGAGTTCATTGTTCCTTGGGCCAAACGCTTGTACTGATATTCCCAAGCACAGCATATGATTGCATTTTCAGTTACGGCCTCAAAGTGAGGCTGTACATGGATAAATGCGCCGCCCCACCAAGAACCGGTGAAGACATTGTAAATACCATTGATACCGGCAACCAAATCAGAAGTAGATGTAAAAAATCCATCTACTGACCCGGTATCGATCGGGTTTAAATCCAGTGGGTCATCCGAGCAACCGCTCACGAATACCATACTGGCAATGCAGATTATTTTAATTAATCTTTTCATTTCTATTAGGTATAAAGTTTTATAAAATCAACTAATGAGTTAAAAATTCAAGTTCACACCCCCAGAGAATATAGCCAAGTTCGGGAAACCAGAACTCGCCCGGTTAGAACCACCTGGTCTTTCAGGATCCATGAATGGGAAATTGGTGAACGTAGCAATGTTCTGGGCGTTAATGTATACTTTCAAGTCACGGATGAAGGAGTTGCCAACTATGGACTCTGGGAAAGTGTAGGCTAACTGGACATTTCTGATACGCAAGTGCGATCTGTCAAGTAGCCAAAAACTATTATTCACAGAAGTTGAAGGCCAGCCATCACCACCAAGGAATATTCTTGGCATTGTAGCGTCTGTGTTTTCAGGCGTGTAACGATCTAACCATCTTTTTTCAACCGTGTGGCTGTTATCAAATGGCCAGAAGAGATGCGAGTAGCCATAAGTCTGATAGTTACCTGCACCCTGAGCAATAACGGAGAGCTCCAACCCTTTGAATGCAACACTTAGGTTGAAACCGAAAATCCACTCCGGTGCTTGATTACCTATAACCTGACGATCGTCAGGACCAATAACACCATCGCCATTCAGGTCTTCTAGTTGTACATCACCTACACCGTAAAGTGGGTTGATTCCGGAGTGATCAGCAGCAGCATCGAATTGCGCTTGTGTGCGGAAAATACCGAGGGCTTTGTAACCGAAGTAGGCACTAATGGGTGAACCAGGCTGCAGAATAGTGTATTGACTGATCTGGCGATCCACTTCATTTTCACCAAGTGACTTGTTCAATTCAATAACTTCGTTTTTCACATTGGTCACGTTACCTGAAACGGATACGGTAAGGTTGTCACCAATACGCTCCCGGTAGGTAGCACTGAATTCCCATCCTTTGTTTTCTACTGATGCGGAGTTACGGATCTGAGAGCCGAACCCTGAGATAGATGGTACAGGGATGTTAAAGAGAATGTCTTCGGTCAGTCTGGTGAAGTAGTCAGCTTCGATTGATAACTTGGAATCTAACATCGTTAGGTTAATACCTACATTTGAAGAAGTGGTGAACTCCCATCTCAAATCGGGATTACCCAGTGATGTTTGTGCCACACCCTGAACGATAGAGCCGCCATAGGTATAGTTTTCAGTAAGGCTCAAGTTACGAGAATAGCGGAAGTTACCGATATTCTGATTACCCAGCTGTCCCCAAGAAGCTCTCAACTTCAGGAAGTCAACACCGGGAAGGTTGAAGAAATTTTCTTCAGAGATGATCCATCCCGCAGAGAACGATGGGAATAATCCCCATTTATCATTCTTAAATCGGGATGATCCGTCGTAACGTAAGTTTGCTTCAAACAGATATCTGTCATTAAACACGTAGTTAGCACGACCAAAGTATGATTGTAATGCCCAGTGTGTGGCACTTTCACCATTGTTGGCAGTAGATGGGTCACCCGCATTCAGGGTCAGGATATTGTTTGAAATAAAAGTATTACGACTGGCACTAAACGCCTCATATTGATTGGTTTCTTGGTTGAAACCACCCAAGAATTTCAATTGGTGTGGGCCAAAAGATTTTTCATAGGTTGCTTGTAGCCAAGTAGTGAGGTTTAATGAATTGAAGGTTGACCTGCTAGCAGAACGTGCTGTTTCCGGATCACTTGTTACTTCACCGGTCAGTGGATCTGCAGTTGGAATTGAGCTTCTGGTATTACGATCGTATGCATGTCGGTAATTGACTGCTGCCGTACCTTTCACTTTGAAACCTTCAAAGAACTCATATTCAATATAAGTAGAACCCAATACATCGTTATCGATGCGATTGAAGTCGCGGCGATTCAGAGCAAGACGGGCATTGTTCAGACCATAATTTGGACGAATGGGAATAGCATCTTCATTTTTGATCTGGTCTACAGGCTGCGAACGGGTAATGTTAGCAATGATAGAAGCATCACCACCTGCCGTTAGATTGTCCGCGTGGGAGTTACGATCACCACGAATCAATGACAGGTTTACACCCATACTCAAGCCGTCGATAATTCTCGTATCGAGATTTAAACGAGTAGAGAAACGGTTAAAGTCTGCTTTCGGCACAACGCCGTCTTGGTACAAATAACCCAGCGAATAGCGGAAATTTGTTTTACCAGAATTTCCGGAAACGCTGAAGTTGTGTTGTGAAATAGGCGCACGGCTAAATAATTCGTCAAACCAGTTGGAGTTTGGGCCGTTAGCTCTGAAGTCTGCAATTTCAGCATCTGAGAATTTGGGCCGCTCACCAAAGTTGGTATTAGCTTCGTTCCATAATTCTGCAAACGTGGCAGCGTCATCAACGATTTCCGGCAAGCGAATTGCTTCCGAAATGCCGTAATAACCATTGTAGTTGAAAGAAACACCTTCCTGGCCGGTACCTCTTTTGGTGGTCACCAGAACAACGCCGTTAGCAGCACGTGATCCATAAATTGATGCAGATGCGGCGTCCTTAAGAACCGTGATACTTTCAATGTCATCTGGGTTCAGATTACTAATTGGTGCTTCAATACCATCTACCAATACGAGTGGGTTAGCATTGTTCAATGTACCGGTTCCTCGAATCCGGATGAGTACGTTGTCCCGTCCTGGTTGGCCTGAGTTCTGATTAACGAAAACACCAGGGGCAGCACCTTGCAGCGCAGTGGCTGCACTTGTCAATGGGCGATCCTCTAGTTCGTCAGTACCAATAGACGTTACTGCTCCTGTAAGGTTAGCTTTCTTTTGTGTAGCATAACCTACCACAACAATCTCATCTAGTGCCAGACCTTCTTCGAGGGTAACACTAATAATGGACTGATTTCCGGCAGCCACCTCCACTACATTGTATCCGGTGTAGGAAAAGACCAAAACAGCCTCCGGGCTTGGAACGTCGAGTTGGTAGCTTCCGTCTATATCGGTGATTGTACCTGTTGATGTTCCTTTGATCAGGACGTTAACGCCGATCAGAGGTTCACCATCCGTTCCTTGCACCTTACCTGTAACACTTTGCTGAGCGACAAGAGCTGTGCCCAGAAACATGAAGATGAGTAGAAGGCTAAGATGAATAAGTTTAGCTGGTTTCATATACGTAGTTTTAGAGTTAAAATTTCCAAAATTCATGTCAGCCTTATAAATTTAACCATTCCTTAACCACCTTACAGGTAGAAAATTAACTATAACTAACCATATTTTAACAAGAGCATTATCGAGGTAGCACTTTTGATATAAAACAGACAATCAATATTTTTATACATTCTATTTAATTTGTATGGCATAAGTGTTTTTATGCCAAATTAAATTGGGAAAGGCTAAAAAGTGATCCTTTTGCCTCTTTCGTATCTTATGGAGTCCATTCGAATGGTTCTTAATTTATTATTGATTATCCGTGGGCGACTATTATTCGTTAATATTTGGTTAAATAACATTAACTGCGGGTGTTGAAATAATCAAAGAATTTAAGTTCTTGATAAAGGTATGGGCAGAAGATAATTAACCAGGATTGACCGGATATTAACCCATATCTATTTTTTAGCCAATGGTGGTACCAAAATCAGGGCAAGAGCTTTACATTAGAAAAGCGAAACGGAAAACCCTGAAAATGATATTTGATCTAGCAGCCCTCATTACCATTCTGATTGTTCTTATCCTTGCCGTCTCAAAATGGAAGGTTCACCCTTTTATTGCTTTACTTTTGGCAGCTCTGGCGTTGGGGCTATTACTTGGCTTTTCCGGGGAAAAGGCTGTGGATGTTCTGCTGAGTGGTTTTGGTAATACGTTAAAATGGATTGCGGTTGTGGTAATTTTGGGTGCCTACATTGGAGAAGTGTTGCACGAGACTGGTGGAGCACTTCGGATTTCTAACGCCGTTGTGAAGTGGGTAGGTGAACGAAAGCTACCTTGGGCAATGGGGATAACGGGCTATTTGGTTTCCATCCCGGTGTTTGTGGACGTTGCTTATATTATTTTGCAACCCATTACAGAAGCCCTTGCTGGACGTAGTAAAAAACCAGTGCTGGTGATTGGGTTATCTTTGACAGCAGGACTTACCGTTTCGCATACGCTAATACCGCCTACTCCTGGCCCACTAGCAGTAGCCTCATTGCTTGATGCTGATCTAGGAAGGCTCCTGCTGATTAATGCTTTTACGGGTCTGATGGCTATGACAGGGGGGATTTTGTTTGCAGCTAAATTTTGCCACCGCTTTCCTATACCTTATGATGAACAGTTGAGCCTTAGGGCCCAAGAAGAAAAAGAAAAACGCACTACCACCATCAAAAAGCCATCAGTTTTGTTGGATCTGTTGCCCATTCTTATCCCTATTCTTTTAATGGCATCAGGTGCCTTTTTTAAGGATATGAAAGGCACATTGGGCGCAGGAATGCGTTTTGTTAGTACGCCGATGATTGCGGTATTGGTTGGTGCAGCTGTTGCATACATACAATACTATCCGTTCAGAAGAAATACGCCTTCAGGCTCACTGGTGGAAAAGGCGATTGTCAAGTCCGCATTAGTCATCATGATTACCGGTGCGGGTGGTGCTTTTGGGTATATTATCCGAGAAAGTGGTATACAGGATACCTTAACTTTGGTTTTCTCCGATTTACCTTTTCTGGGTTTTCTTTTACCTTTTTTAATGGCTGCAGTACTCACTACTGCAACCGGCTCCATCACAGTAAGCCTAATCGGAACAGCTTCTATTGTAGGACCACTAGCAGGTACAATGCCTTATTCAGCGGAAATGATGGCAGCGTTAATTGGTTGTGGGGCTTTTTGTGTTTTTCATGCGAATTCCAGTTTTTTCTGGTTGCTAAACCGCTTACACGAGGTGCCCGTACCTATCTTGTATCGAACTTATACTGTCCAGTCACTGATTATGGGTGTCTCAGGTCTGATTGGTGTAGCTATTCTATGGATGCTAGGTGTCAATTAATTGTTGACGACAATTCTTTTAACAGCTATCGAACATCCTTCGGTTGTTGCGGAGAGCATATCGAATTATACTAACTAAGAGAAGTTTTCCCAATTGTTCATTTTGGGTGGTGATGGTACTATACTCGACTATGAGAAAAGGGGACCGGCCAGGTATATCATAGGAGCAATATGTACACAGTAATAAATTAGATAAAAATAGCACCATGTAAACCTTTATTTCTCTGTGATCATAAAGGTGGTAATTCATAATATCCATCCACACCGAGGAAGCAATGTACCAAGAATGTTTTTTGCGTAAGCAATTCAACACATAGTTGTATGCTGTGCTTAGTCGGTTTGTATTTATTCG
>JABSSK010000208.1 GCA_013214265.1 Saprospiraceae bacterium
AATATTGTTGGTCGTCATCCGTTCCCGGGGCCAGGCTTAGGTATTCGTATCCTTGGTGATATTACGCCTGACAAAGTAAAACTCCTACAGGAAGCGGATCATATATTTATTTCCAACCTGAAAGCGTTTGGGTTATACGAAAAGGTCTGGCAGGCCGGAACTATTCTGCTTCCTGTGCAGTCGGTAGGTGTGATGGGAGACGAGCGTACATACGAGCAAGCAGTAGCGTTGCGGGCCGTAAATTCGACAGATGGGATGACTGCAGAATGGAGTCCGCTGCCCTATGATTTTCTGGCAACCGTGTCCAGTGAAATCATCAATAATGTAAAAGGAATACACCGTGGCGTTTATGATATCAGCACCAAACCCCCTTCAACTATTGAATGGGAATAAAGCGTTCTGGCTCGTTCTATTAATTTTTCCGCTTTTCATGGGGTGTAATGCACTCCGAAAAGCGCAGACTTCGCCAGTCTATGAACCCAATAAAGACGGTACACTGGAGGAAATTCAGGGTACACGGGTCTAGGATCCTGAATTAGGACAATGGGTCATTATTGAAGAAGCACCCAAAGAGAAAATGGATACCATCCGCTGGACTACCATTCCAGAGACGCGTATCCCTCCGATTACTACGGTTGGAATTGATGTGCCGAGCCCTCTGGAACCCAATGGGGGCGGTCAGCAGCTGAATTCTTACCAGATTGCAGTAATGTTACCTTTCCTGACCAACCGATTGAATTCGGATGATACCGAAATCAATAATTCGGTTTCCCGTTGGTCGGTGAATTTTTATGCTGGGATGAAAATAGCATTGGATGAATTGGAACGGGAAGGGCTTTCCTTGGAAGTAACCGTAATGGATACGGAAGCCAACCCAGCGCTCATGGATCGTATGTTAGCGAACCGGGCCGACATCCGGAATGCCCAACTTATCATTGGTCCTTATCGTCGTGATAATATTCGACTGGCGGCTAATTTTGCTAAGGAAGAAGGCATCGTTATGGTCTCACCTTACAGTGCCTCCGATAATCTGACACAAGACAATGACCATTTTATTCAGGTGAGTCCCACCCTGAAAACACATTGTGAATCCCTGATTAATCACGCACTGAACGAGTTCGCACCGGAAGATATTATTTTGGTAACCAGAGATGTCGATATTGAAAAACAATGTCTGGATATGATGCAGGATGCATACTATACCAAAGTAGGTACCAGAATTCCGGATACCATGCCAACTGCCTATATCGTTCCCCATCAGAAAGCTCCTTACGAAGAACTGGACCTGCTACCTTTTACTGAAGCGGGCCGCGATTTGGCTTTCGTTGTTCCTTCCTGGGCCGATGAAACATTCGTGTACTCATTTTTACGTGAATTAGATGTGGCCAGGCAGCCAGACCAAAGAATTGTGGTATATGGTATGCCACAATGGGTGAATTTTCAACTGATTGATTATGACTACTATGAGCGTTTTCACGTTCGGGTGAGTAGTACCATGTTTTTGGATGGCAATACCGCTGAAGTTGAAAACTTCAAGCGAACGTATTACGAACGCTACGGTGCAATCCCCGATGATGTAGCTTTTGTAGGTCATGATATTACCCTTTATTTTGGGCGCTTAATGGCAGAGTTTGGCCTCAACTTTCAGACGATGCTGGAGAATAATGCCGCAGATATGTTACATACCACCTTTAGTTTCGAACCGGTGGTTGATCCAGGTACTACGGGCATGGAAAATCGACCTATTCAGCGGTACGAAAATAAGCACATCAACATTCTGGAGTTCAGAAATTTTCAGTTTAGTCGATTGGATCGATAAAACATTAGGAAGCGTTCCATGTTTATATTAACTGAAACGATGGACCTGCACACAGCAGGTCCATCGTTTTTTACGGCCCATGGTTCCATTCTACTTTTGGTAACGCAAGGTTCTGGGTAGGAGTCCGAACCCTATAAAAAGCAGGTGTAGCGCATGGTTATATGCACTTTTTGTGCGTTATTCACGACCGATAGCCAGCCCTATGTGGGCTATGGTGTTTTGCAGCTACCTCCAGTAAAACCTGAACCAATGTATCAATCAAAAAATCCGGTATCGAATACGCTTACAGCGTCATATTCTATGCTGACCGACCAGCAGGTCGAGGCAAGCCTTTCTGATATGGCAGCTTCTTTTACGCAGTGGGAAGAAACGACCCTCGAGCAACGCCTCGTTGTGGTGGAACAGATCGCCAACGGCCTCCGGGATCAGGCTACCGCTTGTGCCGCTATGATTACCAGAGAGATGGGTAAGCCCATTGCGCAGTCGCAGTCGGAGATCGAGAAATGTATTGCCCTTTGTCATTATTATGTGAAGGCAGCACCACAACTCCTGGCACCACAACGGGTGGAAGCCGGGTATGTGGACAGCTGGATTCAGTTTGAGCCTATTGGTGGCGTGTTGGGTATTATGCCTTGGAACTTTCCTTTCTGGCAAGTGTTCCGGTATACCATTCCGGCTCTATTATCGGGAAATGTGGTACTGCTAAAGCCCGCACCTAATGTGCCGGGTTGTGCCGCCCAGATACAGGATATTATCGATCGTTCCTGGTCTGCTTTTCCTATTTTCAAGACGCTTTTCATTTCGGTGCCTCAGGTGTCGTTGGTCGTTTCTCATCCTTTGGTGCAGGGCGTGACCCTTACTGGAAGTGACCAGGCAGGTGCTGCTGTTGCTGCTTTGGCCGGACAGCACCTAAAAAAATGTGTTATGGAATTGGGGGGTAGTGATCCGTTTATAATTTTGGAGGATGCGGATCTGGAGGAAGCGCTGGACACCGCGTTGCGGTCGCGCTTCAATAATTCGGGACAAACCTGCATTGCGGCGAAGCGCCTCATCTTGCACCAGTCGATTTATGAAGAAGCAATGGCGATCCTGACCCATAAGGTAAACCTCATAACCGTTGGTGACCCTATGCACACCACTACGGATATTGGGCCGCTAGCGCGACCCGATTTGTTGGACCAATTGGCCCAGCAGGTAGCGCTTTCGGTTCAGCAGGGAGCTACCATTCGGGTCGATGGAGGCCGATTATCCGACAGGGCGGGTAACTTTTTTGCACCCATGGTGCTGGAGAATATTCCGGAATCTGCACCCGCAGCTACCGAAGAGCTGTTTGGTCCGGTACTGAGCGTATTTGTTGTGGCCGATGATAGGCAAGCCATTACCCTTGCTAATAACACCACTTATGGATTAGGCGGGGCCATCTGGACCCAGGATATGGATCGGGCGAAAACCCTGGCACGGCAGATGCGTTGTGGTACCATTGCAATTAATGGTATGACCAAATCAGACCCTCATTTGCCTTTTGGGGGCATCAAGCGATCGGGATTTGGGCGAGAGTTAGGAGCCGAAGGTATACGGGAATTTACCAATATCAAGACGATTGTTCGGCACGGATAAAGGCGAAGGTTTCTGGTGCTAGCTATGCGTAATGGCAACTTTTGTCGATAGCTGCAAACCGTGTTATGGCAAAACCTTACTTTTGCGTAGCTAAAAAGAAAAGGGAGTATGTCCGATGATATTAAAATTACAACCCAGCGCTATAACCGATTTCAGAGGGTAGTTGCTCAGCGGCAGCTCGACTTGACGGTAATTCTGGAGAATGTTCATGACACCCATAATATTGGGGCGGTGCTTCGGTCGTGTGATTCTGTGGGGGTACGAGAAATATTTGTGCTCTATACGGAGCCACAACTTCAGCATATCGATAAACTTGAAATGGGGCGGCGTACCTCCAGTGGTGCCCGAAAGTGGATCGATGTGCACTTCTATACGGATGCGGAGTCTTGTTTTGCTCATGTTAAAAGTAAATATGCACAAGTACTGGCTACCCACTTGGATGCGGAAGCTAAGACCCTCTATGATCTTGATCTGACCCAATCGGTAGCGTTATTATTTGGTAATGAGCACGATGGGGTTTCCGAAAAAGCCCTGCAGTTCGCCGATGGTAATTTTATTATTCCCCAGATGGGGATGGTGAAGAGCTTGAATATTAGCGTTGCTTGTGCAGTTACCCTTTACGAAGGGTTGCGGCAAAGGAGAGCCAACGGGCAGTACGACCATTCCGTTCCATTTGTGGAAGCAGAGCGGACGGTTCTTTTTGAGGATTATCTTACCCGCCACGAAGAGCGGCTTTCTGGAAAAAATGTTCACCGCAAAAACCTGTAATATGCAAACTAAAGCTTTCTTTCGCGGCATTCTGATCGGTATTGTACTAACGATTATTGGATTGGGAATAGGCTTTTATGTGCCTGACCGCTCCTTAGAAGATCTAACGGCAGCTTATACTTATCCCACTTCAGATTTTATTGAGGTACAAGGCATGGATGTCCACTTCAGGTCGGAAGGGGAGGGCCCAACCCTGTTGCTGTTGCATGGTACCGGCGCATCCTTACATACCTGGGAAGGCTGGACAACAGCACTCCAGGATTCCTTTCGGGTGGTTAGTCTCGACTTGCCTGCTTTTGGCTTGACGGGCCCTCATCCTGATCGGGACTATACGATTACAGCTTATGTGACTTTTCTGGAGGCTTTCGCTAAAAAAGCAGAGCTTGATTCTTTCCATTTAGCCGGTAATTCCCTGGGTGGATTAATTGCGTGGAGTTATGCGCTGGAACATCCGGAACGGATCGAGAAGCTCATTCTGGTTGATCCTTCTGGTTTCCCTAAAATAGCGGAGGATCCGTTGGCTTTCAAGATGGCTAAAAATCCGATTTTAGGGGGCGTACTTCGGTACATTACCCCCAAGCGTTTGTTTGAGGAAAGCCTTCGGTCAGCTTATGGTAACCCTGAGCTGGTGTCGGACGCATTGGTGGATCAGTACTACCAGCTTTTTCGCAGACCTGGGAATCGTGCTGCTTTTGTGGATCGTGCTCGTACTGAATATCCAGGATCAACCCAGCGATTGGCGGAACTTCAGATGCCTTGCTTGATTATGTGGGGAGAAAAAGATACGTGGATCTCACCCGATCGGGCGGCTGATTTTCAGCAAAGTATTGCTCAATCGGAAGTGCGGATGTATCCGGACTTAGGGCATGTACCTATGGAAGAAGCGCCAGTAGTCACTGCTGGTGATGTTCGTACTTTCTTGGAAAAATAATCAGCGGGGGCTGCTTCAGGACTACTATTGAACAGGGTGGAGGTAGAGAGGTGGTTGCGTATGTCCGGAAAAGGGCCACCCCAGAATGTTTATTGGTCAGGGGTGGCCCGCATCAGTTGGGGATTAGAATAGCCCTTTGATGGTACCCTCTTCATCAATATCGATATGAACGGCTGCGGGGGTAGCGGGCAGTCCAGGCATACGCATCATATTGCCGGTAATGGGAATAATGAATCCGGCACCAGCGGCCAATTCTATTTCTCTGATATGGATACTAAAGTTTTCAGGCCGACCGATTTTTTTGGGGTCGTCGGACAATGACTTTTGGGTTTTAGCCATACAGATGGGTAAGTGCTGCATACCCAATTTTTTAATGCGGCGGAGGTCTTTTTGGGCTTGGCTGCTGAAGTGTACATCGGTCGCACCGTAGATGCGGGTGGCGATAGTGGTTATTTTTTCTACTATGGGTTGATCCCATCGGTAGAGGGGTTTGAACAGGTGCCCGGTTGTATTGATTTTATCGATGACGGTATAGGCTAGTTTTTCACAGCCGGCGCCGCCCAGCGCCCAGTGTTCTCCCAGTACGACTTCTGCCCCCAGGTGCTGGCAACGCTCCCGGATGAGGCTAATTTCTGCTTCTGTATCGTGGGTAAAGGTGTTAATACACACGACGGCTGGTAAGCCAAATAAAGCGATATTTTCGAGGTGTTTTTCGAGGTTGGGCAGCCCCTTGCTGACCGCTTCGGGGTTGGGTTCTGTGAGTGTTTTCGGGTCGGCACCACCGTGATACTTAAGGGCTCTAACGGTTGCTACGACGACCACAGCTGCGGGTTTGATACCAGCGCTTTGGCATTTGATATCCAAAAACTTTTCAGCGCCGAGGTCAGCACCGAATCCGGCTTCCGTCACGACATAATCAGATAAGCTCATTGCCATCCGGGTGGCGATCACGGTGTTGGTTCCTTGCGCAATATTAGCGAAAGGACCTCCGTGAATAATAGCCGGATTTCCTTCCATAGTTTGCACCAAATTAGGCTTGATCGCATCTTTTAGTAGGGCGGCCATGGCGCCTTCGGCTTTGAGGTCGCGGGCAAAAACGGGCTGCTTATCGTAGGTAAACCCAATAAAGATGTTGCCAAGGCGGTGTTTTAAGTCGTTGCGGTCATTGGCCATACAAAGGATAGCCATCACTTCTGATGCCGCTGTGATATCAAACCCGGCTTCGCGAGGCATACCGCTTCCGGTACCACCGAGCCCTACAATTACGTTGCGCAGGGAGCGATCATTCATATCCATCACCCGTTTCCATAGTACTGTTCGGCCATCGAGGTTGAGGGTGGATGGTTTTTGGTGTAGTTCGTTGTCAATGAGGGCTGCAAGCAGGTTGTGTGCTTTTTCGATAGCCGCAAAATCGCCGGTAAAATGCAGGTTAATGTCTTCCATAGGAAGGACCTGTGCGTGCCCACCACCGGTAGCACCGCCTTTGATACCAAAGACAGGGCCAAGGGAAGGCTCCCGCAAAACTACCGTGGTTTGGAAGCCAATGCGGTTCATCCCTTCGGCCAGGCCGATGGAGGTGGTGGTTTTCCCTTCTCCTGCCGGAGTAGGAGAAATAGCAGTTACTAGAATAACCTTCGATTGTTCTGCTTTTTCAGGATCATACAGGTTGAGGGGCAGTTTGGCTTTGTACTTGCCGTACAAGATTAGATCATCCTCATGGACAGATAGTTTACGGGCTACATCACGAATATCCGTCAGTGTTGCAGCCTGAGCGATTTGAATATCGGTCGGCATAAAATTGGTTTTGGTTAGGTTTTGGGTGGAAAGATAAAACTTTCGCGCAGGCACATAATAAAAAAGTGCCCTGAATCCGCAATAATTCAGGGCACTTTATGGAATGATCACGATGCAGGCAATCAAATATGCAAGCGTTCTTTTCTTTGTAGAAGAACATCTTCTGTTTCTTCGCGATCGGGGTCCTGCACGCAGCAGTCAACAGGGCATACGGCCGCACATTGGGGTTCCTCATGGAAACCTACACATTCCGTACACTTGTCGGGAACAATAAAGTAGAAGTCGTCAGAAACAGGGTTATGCTCAGCACCTGCATCCGTTGCAGACCCATCTTCCAGGATGTATTGCCCCGTAACTCCGGTTCCGTCAGCGATTGTCCACTCTACGCCACCTTCATAGATCGCGTTGTTGGGGCATTCCGGCTCACATGCTCCGCAGTTGATGCATTCATCCGTGATTATTATAGCCATGGTGATTTTCTTTTTTATGACAACGTTATCGAGGTCAGTAAGTTCGTTAACGCAAAAATAAAATGTGATAACAACATAGGCAAGTGTGAGCGGGCAGATCCTGTTAAAGGATGATGTAATCGTATGGCAAGATGGCGCAAGCGTATGGGATTAGTGTGGGTAGGCCGGAAAGCGTAGGGATGAAATGTAATTCTGTTTTCCGAATGTTGGCTGTGCGTTTCTGTTTTGCTTTGGTTCGATTATCTTTGTTTTTAGCGAAAGCACAAGAATACATGTTAGCCACCCTGTACTTTAATCCAGCAGTTCATGGCCAGTAAGAAAAACGGGAAAGTTACCCCTTTGATGAAGCAATACTTTCAGGTGAAGAGTAAGCATCCTGATGCTATTTTGCTTTTTCGGGTAGGGGACTTTTACGAAACCTTTGGGGAAGATGCGGTTAAGGCGTCCCGCGTTCTGGGGATTGTACTGACCAGTCGAAATAATGGTGGTAGCGATATTGAGTTAGCTGGTTTTCCGCACCATTCCATGGACTTGTACTTACCACGGCTGGTTCGTGCCGGATTTCGGGTTGCTATTTGTGAGCAGCTGGAAAAGCCTAGTCCTCAGAAGAAAATTGTAAAACGCGGCGTTACGGAGATCGTAACGCCAGGGTTGGCGGTTGATGATCAGTTGCTTGACCACAAGTCGAATAATTATTTGGCAGCACTGGCTTACGGACGCAAGGGACGCATGGGTATTTCTTTTCTGGATATTTCTACGGGTGAGTTTTTGATCAGTGAGGGTGAGCCCGCATATATTGAAAAGCTGATGCAAAGCTTTCGACCCAGCGAGGTGTTGTACGATAAAGGAAAAAAAGCGGCTTTTGAGCAGCAATTTGG
>JABSSK010000209.1 GCA_013214265.1 Saprospiraceae bacterium
CAAGATTGAAAGCCTTTTTAACTTCTCTGGATATTTGAGCGTTGTTTGTAGATGTTTCAAATCTTACCGAACAATACTCTTTTACCTTTTCGGTAAACCATTCTCCTCGATTTGCCATAGTTTAAGTTTTTGGCAATATAAGAAATTTATTTTTTGTACACTAATTAAGCTCTCTGCTTCAGGTTGTTGATCTCTGTATCGTGTACCGCTAATATTTTCTGGTTGGCTGTTGTTAAGTCTGCAAGTTTTTGCGTTAACTCTTCCAGGTTGTCATGCCTTTTATTACTCTCTTTTTTATCTTTTTTGTAGATCACTAGCAAAAGTAAAACTACTAAACTCATGAGAGAAGCAACCACCGCAGCGGGAATCCAATTGCCCACAGAGGCTTGGTTTACTATTTCTCTTATTTCGTCAATGTGTTTTGGCTCCATTGTCTTTTGTTTTTATTGTAATTATAGTTACCGCAATCATAAAAGCCATTAAATACCATACAAAAGTAGCATCTGGCGCATTTACGTATTGAGCTAATTCTGGATCAAATAAGCAAATAACTTCAAAGGTAAAAGCAGAAAACACCCATCCAACTAGGCAAGACATTATCCACTTTAACCAATTTTTATTCGTATTTGTAGCAAAGTAAACGCCCACTAAAACAAACACAGCCCAGTTTGAAGCGTACCAAACACTATTAAAAAACTGGCTGTCTATAGTTAGCACAGTGCCAATTACTAAAAATCCTAGTAATATTAAAAAACAATATGCTGCAAATTCAAAATTCACTTAGTATTTTGGTCTTTCTTTTGGTCTTAAAATAGGACTTCCTTGAACGTGAACCACTTCTAACTCTATATCTTCATTAGTGTTATTTTTATATGTTTGTTTCTCTTCTCCTAAATATTTTTTGTTTTGGTTGTCGTCCTCTATCCAAACTTTGACTATTATTTTTGCCATTTTATTTACAAAATTAACTATTAATTTAATACGTGTAAATAGGTATTTATACTTAATTATAAGTTTCTAGTTATTAGCCATAAATTGTTTGCTATAACTGTCATTCCTGACGGGTTAGGGTGTAATAAGTCAGCCTCAAACAGTGCCGTGTCGGTTTCTAAGTCTGTCCCCGTTAAGTCGCAAACAAAATCAGCTCCACTACTACCCGCGTTAATCCAAGTGTTTAAGGTTGCTCTGTCAGGGTAATCTGCTGCTGAATGATCTCTAATTACTGTGCAAATAACAACCGTGAAACCGTCTGTTTGTAATGTACTAACCGCGCTCGATATGTTGGCTTGAATTGTAGCTAATGGAACAGAAACCCTTAAGTCGTTTATTCCAATCATCATTGTGGCTAAATTAGAATCATAAGTCACGTCATAGTAATCTGAAGCTCTTGGTATTTGTCCGCTTAACATTTGTCCTGAAGCGTCACCCGGGTCTGCTAAAACTGGTAACGCAAAATGCCTATGATTTTCGTATGCTATAACTTTCGCAACATAACTAGAACCATTTGCAGTTGAGTAGCCGCCAACGTCAGCACCTCCAAATGTAATAGAATCGCCAAAAGCTAACAATATTCTGTTAGGCTGTAGTATTGTTTTTTGCGCCATCTGGTCAATTACTGAGCCGTTAGCGTCACGCCCTAAAATATACAGTCCTATGTTTTCGGTAGTATATGAAGAAGTAGCCGAATAAGTCAAAGCCCCATTGTCTACAGAAACACTAATACCGTTCGCACCATCGTATTCAATTGACCAACAGGATAAATCCGATGTGGCTGTTGTTCCTATGTCAGCTTGTTTTACTCCTGACTCCCACCATTCCCAATTAACCGTGGCGCCTACCGCGTCACATCTTAAAGCAAACTCTAAATCAGTAAAAGTAAACCCGGCGTGGTGTAATCCTGTTTGGCCTATTGAAAACCAAACGCCTCGCGTGGTTCCTTTTAGGTTGCCACTCCAAGTAAAAGCTTGGTCTTGTGCCGTTGATTGGTCGCTGTAAATAGTACGATCTACAAAACTTGTAGAAGTAGAATTTCGTTTAATACTATTAAAGTTATTCGCTATAGTGTTGGCAATACCAAAATCAAACGCTGAAGTATTACCACTCCATGACAAGTCCACAAAACTACCATCTGCTGGTACTGGAGGCGTAGGAGTCCCTCCAGTATCAAAATTAAAATTATTTAAACCAAACCCGTAACCGTACATCTTATAATATTTGAGCGATTGAACCACTAGACAAAGTAACTCCAGTAAAAACATCGTCGCCTTGTGGAGTAATTAAAGCTCCTGCTTTTAATGCTGTTGCTGGTGTACTAATATAGTCTGCTACTACGTTTGTTCCGTTTCCATTTACTTTAATATTAGATACTACTGTATCTTCTAGCACTTCAAAACCTCTACATCTTTTTGTACTTTCTGTAGTGTCGTTCACTACGTAAACCCCGTTAGAGGCACTAATAAATCCTATATCTGGCATTTTTATATTGGTATTATACACCTGTCATAATTGAAAGGTATTGTTAATTTAAAATCTATATACGCTCCGCTTACTCGGTCTTCTAACTTATCGGTAAAAGTTGTATAAGTAAAGCCTTTTTCTAATCTTACTCTAGGATAGTCTTGGTTGTTTTCCCAAAAACTCAATAAGTCCTTAACACATTCTAGCATGTCGCTTTTAGCTTCTGCTTCGTTCACATACATTAACGCGTCTTCTCTATCCTCTAACTCTGGAACTGATTGTATAAACCAAGCTCTAAAAGTATACGTAAACTCCTTCGGTCTACTTGTTGAAGGTTGTGGCTCTAACCACATTAAAGGATACTTAAAGTCTTGTTCTTGGTTATGTCTTACAATGTCCCAAGCGTCACCCTCTCCGAAGTTTTTTATTTGCTGGTGGGCGTTTGCAAACTGGCGGTTTAGGGTTATTATTTGATTGTAAGTTAAGGACATAATTTTTTAGCTTCTTGTCTATTTTTTCAAATCTCATATTTAATATTTACCGTAGTATTCTGGTGGATAGTCTCCGTCGTATCTGTCGCAATTATCACCATAACCGCCTTCTCCTAAATAAACTGATACTGTAGACTTTGCTTGTATTGCTCTAACTTGCGCTGAATCGCTGTAATTTCTGTATTCTGGGAATAAGTTAGCATTAACACATAAATAGTCTGTTAAACGCTTTCCGAATAGCTCTGCATCGTCTTTATAGAAGTCTCTAAGGTACTTATGTTCACTAAAACTTATCGGTAACGCATTATCACTGTTTGCTTTCGCTACTGACTTGTTCCGCATCTTATAAAGTAAAGGTACTTGAACCTCATACATAACGTAATACAGTAAAGTGTCTGCGATATAGTTATCTACTAAAGTCAAGTAATCACCCGCTAAAGTATCGGCTACAATATCTGCTAGTATCTTGTTGTAAAGTGGTTCACCTAAATAAGACTTAATATATTTCTCCTGACATCTCCAAATAGTTGGGTTAATCAAGTTCATGTCTACGTTCTCATCTACGGGCGTTCCCTCTTTAAAGTATCTCTGTGATATAATTAATCCTCTATCCATTATTTTCTTCTTACTAAACGTTGCACCCAGATATGACGGCAAAAAGGTGTATTTACTCCTGTATTAGGGTTGTGATACCAACCGCCACGAGTAGCGAATACATCTCTTCCTTCTTGTGCGCTTATATTATTTATATCTTCAATAGTCCAGCTTATATTCCTACTTAAACGCATTAAGTTTTTACAAAATGGCCTAGACTCTGTTTTTAGTGGTGGCGCATCTGGTCTTACTGCATACTTATAAACTACAAAGGGAACTTCTTGCTCTACTTCTGTTCTTCCTTGTGATGTTACCTCTCCGTCTTTATACAAGCCCTCGTCGGTAAGTTTATTTACTATTTCGTTGTATTCTGGTTCGGTAATTTTCATTGAGTCCTGAATTTCCTTAGGTGATAACCCGTCAATTAACATGCTCAATAATCCTATCTCTTTTCTAGTAGCAAATTCTGCTTTAAACTTTGTAGCTTCTTTAATTGCCTCTGGAATACTTCCAAAAGGCGTTATTCTCTCTTCTAATAACTCGCAATCTTCGTCTTTTATACCGCAAGTCTCAAACCTTCGCCACATTTCATCTACAGAGAAAACTTCTTTCTTATGTTCTACTGTTACCTGTGGTTCTACTTCGATTCCTAGATATTCTTTAGCCATTAACTCTCTACCCATTAGTTCTAAGATCATTGTAGGGTCTAATTCTGGCTTAATTTGCGCTAGTGGTTTAATCTTTACTGTAAAACCTCCCTCATTGTATCTTATAACAGCGTTCCAGAACATTTCTAACGTCTTCTGGTTAGGTTCTACATAACTTACCTTGAAATACTCGTAGGCTACTCTCTTTTCTCCTGCGTCGTTACTAAAACCACCTTCTCCAGTTTGCCCAAATATTAAAATAGGGTCTGTTTCGTGGCTTGTGAATATTTCGTCTCTTATTTGGTCGTTTAATGTATTGTATCTATCATCCTGACCGTTTGCGTTTAGTGGTGTTACCTCTACTCCTTGAGAATCTAATTCATTGAATGACAAAATAGGCTTTCCTGCATTATCAGAACCGTGGTTTCTTAAATCCCAACGCTTTTCTATGCTTCTTTTTTGTTCTGGTGTAGGGTCTCCGTTGTAAAAGTTAACTAATAAACCTGCTGTAAATCCGTGTGCAACGTTATTGTAAACAAAGTTACCTACCTCTACATCTGCCGAGATATAAGGAACACCCCCTACATACTCTGGAAGTGGGTAGATTCTTTCGTCAGGGTTATAGTCCTTGTAATAAAATAAATACCTCTTGTTCTTGTCTAACCCATCATTGTCGAAAGTAAATTCCTCAAATACTGTGTAATCTGGATTAATCTCGGGTTTACGAGTATTCCAATCGCACGTGTAAAAATATTGTGTAGGCTTTTCTTTGCCGTCTTCGTCATATTCTTTCTTACTTACCCTTACATTTGCAAATTCTATATGATACGGGTATATTGTCTCCCCGTCTTCACTTACTACCATTTCAACACAAAAACCGCCCTGTATAATTCTATCTAAGGAGATTTTTTTATTAACGTGGTGAGTATTTACTTTATGAACAAAAGATTGTGCGTCTAACTTCTTTGAATCGTCTAATCCTAGCGGATCATAGTCTAAACCTTGACCGCAAATAAATCTATTCTTACTATTGACTATTGCATTGTGCTTAGAACTTGAATTATACAACCAATTATAGTACTGCGGTTGTTTATTGTACCATTCTTTGTCTGTACCATAAATAGCGTATTCTTTTCGCTTCTCTTCCTTAATTACTGGAATCTTTTGAGCGTCAAATTTCATTAACTTCCCACTGTTCCCTAATATGTATAAGTTATCATTGCTCATGTGCCACGTAATTAACTATTGGAGTATGTGATATGTAAACTATCTCATCTGTTACCCCTTCTAAAATCATATAACCCCTCTGTACTATACCCTCACTTAATTCTGGGTCTAAGTTTGTTGTACTTGTTTGTTGGTGTATATTATAAACATACTGCCCCGCTAAACCTAAAATTAAAGAACTATTCAACCGATCATCAACACCTTCTACTATGTCGAACTTGTTAAACCTCGCTCGCTGTGTTGGTGTGCTTAAATCCTGACAAATACAAGTATAAGACTGCTTTGTCTGGTTATTAATGAACTCAAACAAATATACTGGATTACTCAGCGTTGTCTTCTCCGCTAGTGTCAGTATTATGTTCAGGTTTGTTGTCGCTTTTTTTAGTTGCATTTTTCTCGAATATGTCTAACTTCAAAACTTTTGCTAATTTCTTACACTCTGGAGTGTCTTCAATAGGTACTCTAAAAGTACACCCGTTTTCAGCGGTAGCTCTGTATATTTTACCTAGATGTTCTTTCTTAATTTTCATATTACTAATTTACAAAAAAAGGGGTAGACTTCTCCAGCCTAACCCCTTAAACATTAAACTATGAACTAACCAATAGATAATCCAGCGATTACCGTAGGGTCAACTGTGTATGGAAAGTGTTTTTCTTTAGCATTTACTCCGATGTTATAACCGTTCATATCTGCGAAAGCCGTTCCTGTTTGACTGTCAGAAGTTCCACCAAAGAAAGCCTCTGCTCCGTTATCATATCCGATAAGGTGATAAACGTCATTAAGGTCTTGGTAAATAATTACAATAGGTTTAGATGCTAATAATTCAAGCTCAACATTCTTTGCTGCACTTAATTTATGTAAAGCCATTTGGAAAACCGACTCATAAAAAGTAGAACCTAAAACAGGGTCTTTAGTTACGGTTGTAATGTTGTTGGCAATCTCTTTTTTAATTGAGTATCTGTAAAAGTCTGTTGCTGCTACTTGAGATAAAGTAGTAATAACACCCGATGCAATTACAGAGGTGCTTTTGTCTATATTTTCGTACTGGGTGATAAGAATAGAACCAGCCTGAATACCTCCAGAACTATCGTCACATTCAAAATCAAATCCAGTTGTTAATGGGCCACAAGCCATAATTCTAAATTTTTTAAGTTAAAAAAAGGGGGTTTTTACGCCCCCACTTTATTTAGGGTACAAGGGTAAACTCTACAATCGCGTTTCCGTATCCGTATTGAATACCACGCTTAAATGTAATTAGTGATTTGTTTACTCGGTCATCTTGCGAATACCATAAACGTAAATCATCTTCTTCCATGTCCATATCTGCACCGATGATAATGTTATCATTGTAAGTCATGATAGCTCTATCAAGTCCAGTAAGTCCTTTAGAAGGTCTTAAAACTACGTTAGTACCGAATAAAACAGTGTCACCGTCTTCTGCTGTGTAGTTAAAGTTGTTAGTATTGATTAAAGCAATAATATAAAGCTCATACCAATCTTCTGGAATCCATAAAGAAACATCGTCTCTACCTCTTAGGAACTCACCTCTTGAAAGGAACATACCTTGTAGGATTGAGATAATGTTTGCTGCTGTTACTCCTGTTGCAACTGTTACACCGCCTGTATTACCGTCGATTACTGTTCCGTCTGCATCTACTAACTTTAAAAGACCATCGTACTTATTAAGGTTAGCTGTACCAGATGCAGTATCTCCTTGAAAGTCTGCAATAGCAATAGCGTTAGCAACTGCATTTAGTTTTCTGTTAGTCCAAGCTTCTGCTACAATTTGCGGGATATCTTGCTCTCCTACGTCTCCAGCTCTTACTTGAGTTTCTAACCAAGTTTGGTTTAAAGTCTTAACACAAACGTCTTCCATAATTGCGATAGCTCCTACTGCTAGATTCTTTTCTGTTAAAGGGGTTGAATCAACTGAGTTATAACTACACGCATCGTCTTGGAATGTTACTGTAGTGTCTAAGAAATGTACGTTTGAACTTCCTTTGATTCCTGGAACCATTCTAACAACTCCTGCTAAACCAGAAGTACTTTGTAATTGTGTTAATAGATCGAATTTAGTTTCGTCTATGTATGTGGTTAACCCACTAACGTCAAATGACATAATTTTAAATTTTAATTGTTATTTTTTAAAAATGAATCCACTTTTAGAACCGAAAGGGTTTTTACTTTCCTTTACTGGCTCTTTAGATTCTTGTTTACCAAAAGACTCTAATTTCTCTTGGGTTTCTTTTTGCAGCTCTTCAAACTTTAATTTTAGCTCTGCGTTTTCCTTAGTTACAAACTCTGCATATTTGAAAGTCTCTACTAAAGTTTCTTTTAATTCTTTTACCTCTTCTGATGTAGCAAAAACAGATTCTTTAACAATAGACTCGATGATACGCTTTGCGCTTTTCTCTTCTTCCATTGCTTCCTCTTCTTCTACTGGCGCTTCTTCTTGTGCCTCTTCTACTGCTTCTCTCACTTCGATGATTACACCAACTTCCTCACCTGTTACAATGATTCTGCCGTCTTCTAGTTCTGCTTCTGAGTTTGCTGGCATTGGTAAAAACTCACCGTCTGCTAATACTGTTGCAATCTCTGGAGCTTCTACGCTAGGCTCAAGGTTTACTACTGTTCCGTCTACAAGAGTAGTTTCTTCAAACTTTTGCTCTGTCTCTTTTTCTTCTGATTTCTCAACTACTTCTAGGTCAATTTCCTTTTCGTTGAAAAATGCTTGAATTTTATTTTTAATATCTGTTAACATTTTAAATTCTATTTTATATCTAATTAACTAAGCGACTTAGAAAAATGTTATTTTAGTATCTTATCTATTTCGTCAAGT
>JABSSK010000021.1:0-21913 GCA_013214265.1 Saprospiraceae bacterium
CGTTGGGTGCACAGCACTGGGCGAGCAATACCGGTTATCGAGACAATCCACCACAATACGGAATCCTATTCGATATGGTAGGGTCAAAAGAGGCTCGTTTCGCTAAAGAGCAGTATTCGGTATATTTTGCAGGACCCATAGTTGATAAAGTCTGGACTTTAGCGCAAAACATGGGCTATGGAAATTACTTCGTAAATGCGGATGGTGGTGGTATTACCGACGATCATTATTTCGTAAATACAGTAGCTAAGATTCCAATGATTGATATTATCAATCGTCCAATTGACACAGAAACGGGTTTTGGTGCTTATTGGCATACACACGATGACAACATGGATATTATCGATAAACGAACACTAAAAGCAGTAGGACAGGTTGTATTAGCTGTTCTATATCGGGAAAATGCTGGAAACTTTTAGTTTCTCTTGCTATGCCTTAGTTGAAGGATTTCAGAATATTTCTATATTTTGTATGCACAATGATGATCATATAATCTCAGGGCATGGCATAAATTTTGTAAACCATGAATCCTGATAAGTACATTAAAAATTATATTAATGGTTCCTTTTCACCTGCTTCATCAGGTGGCTATCTGGACACTATTAATCCTGCATTTGATACGCCACATGCTAAGTATCCCGATTCGGGCGAGGCAGAAATAAAGGATGCAATCGCTTTTGCAAAAAAAGCAGCTCCTGGCTGGCGAAATATTGATCCTGAGACGCGCTTCAGGTTGTTAATGCGTATGGCCGACATTATTGAGCAGGAATCAGTAGTTTTTGCGCAAGCTGAAACGCGAGATACCGGAAAGCCATACAGTATGTCGTCCAGTGCAGATATTCCAAGAGCTCAGGCATGCTTACGTTTTTATGCTACCGCTATTTTGCATAACACGATTACCTCCAGTAAAGCCTATCGGAAAGCGACTCAGTTCCAAGTAAATCGCCCGATGGGTGTGGTAGCTATTGGTGCGCACTGGAATTACCCTTTACTGAATTTATGCGAATGGATTGCACCTGCACTTGCTGCAGGCAATTGCGTAGTTGCTCATCCTTCTGACCGTACACCTTCTACCGCACATTTATTAAGCAAAGCAGCAATGGAGGCTGGCCTTCCTTCCGGCGTGCTGAATATAGTTCATGGTAAAGACTCCGTTATTGAGCCATTAATGGGGGAGTTGGATGGAATAGACGCTGTTGGTTTTTCAGGTACGTATGAAAGAGGGCGCGATCTGGCCGCAAGATGTGCAGAAAATTATCGCCCTGTCTTATTGGATACAGGGGGTAAGAATCCCGCAATTGTGCTGGAAGATGCAGATGCGGATCAGACCGTTATTGGTTTACTAAGGTCTATTTTCACGAATAATGGGCAGTCGGCTTATAGCACATCACGTCTATTTATAGCACGTTCGCGATACGAAGAGATACGAGATGAACTGGTAAAAAGAACGCAATTTCTCAGAATTGGCGATCCTTTGTCCAAGGTTACAGACCTTGGACCACTTATTTCTCGGGAGCATTTAGAGCGTGTTCTAAGTTTTGTATCTCTAGCGGAATTAGAAGGAGGAACGATTATATGTGGCGGAAAGCACCCAAATATGTCGGAGGAATTGGAGAATGGTTTTTTCATTCGTCCGACCTTAGTTGAGGGTTTATCTCCAGATGCACGCACGAATCAGGAAGAGATATTTGGACCATTGGCAACGATTACGCCCTTTGACACGGAGGAAGATGTTATACGTATGTCGAACCAGAATCCTTACCAACGTTCAGCGGCTATCTGGGGGAGAGATACTCGAGTGTCAAGTAGAATCGCTTCAGAACTGATTTGCGGACAGATATGGGTAAATGACTGGATACAATCTGGTCGTGACAGTGGCCATCGATTGTATGGATACGCTGGAAATGGAACAATCGGTGGATACGCTACCATGCGCTTTTTTAATCGGGAAGCTTCCATTACACAAGGATTCTGAGGAATACTTACTGGTTCCTGTTCTGTTGTTTATCTTTTGATTCTATATCAAAATCTAAAAACTCAGTACTTTCTTGTGCACCTTCATCTGACCAATATTTAGGCTCCTGTACAATTTCAATCGGTCCGAATGCATTAAACAATGCTCTTTGCACCTCTATTTTTCTGTATTGACTTCGGGAAAAATCTGCAGCTACCTGTCTTTTAGAAGAAGCTACTTCATAGGCTTCCAGATTACCAAATATGCGATAGTACAAATTGAAAAAGCCTTTTTGCTTTGCTTTAATAGGCCGCAAGGTAGGGTCATGGGATTTAAATCTGTTAGCAGCAACCTGACCAGCATTAACCTGTATGTTATATTCGAAATTATTAGAAAAGTCATGTTCACCACTAAAAGTCATGTTCATAGCATTGCTTTGTAAAAACATGGCTGGTAGGTAAAGCCGGTTATCGGCAATTTCAAGATAATTTTCTAAGCGTGAGAATTTTATGTTACGAAGATCCTTGATGTTTACGAAGTTTGAGAAACGCTCCATGAGCTCGAAATTTTTTAATCTCCCATCTTCGATAGCGATGGCGGCGAGAATGCGCAACTGATCAGATTGAAAATTTCCCTGATTGTCCCAGAAAGCATAGATCAGGGCATTAGTTTTTAGCGTACCGCTGATATGGTCTTGGGTAAGAACCTGTTGGCCTAAATTATGGGTTTGGGCAAAAAAAGTTTTAATATCTAGTTCATTACCTACCAGTGTAGCTTCTAGAGCAGGTTGTCGGAAAAAAAATAATCGGCCATCTAGTTCAATTTCACCTTGCATAGTTTGGGTAGCCCCTTTTATTCCGATTTGGTTGGTGGAAAAGTCGAGCTGTCCGGAAAAATCCTTACCTGAAATATCTTGGTAGGAATAGGATTTGATATTGGTTTGGAAAGTACCCTTCAGTATCTGGGTTAATTTCTGTTGTTTCTGGACTGTAGCTGTTTTGATGGAATCTACTTCACCTGTAGTTATATTTAAAGTATCGGTTTCATTTATTTTTAAGCTAAAAGTTGAAAGTAGCTTACTAATATCCATTTTGTCAGCATCTAATTGAGCTTGAAATTCAAGTGATGCATTCTGGTTGTTGGTAGAATCGGCAAAGGCTACAGGTAGTAAGTTAAAGGCTGTTCCTTGTAATTGAAGATCACTACCGGCACCTTCGAGCCTAACCTCTTGTACGAGTAGTTGATTTCCATCGATATCAATGGTGCCCCGATCGAAGGTGATTTTCTCACCGTTAATGGTGAGGCTGGCATCGTCAAATTCTAATCGGCCTTGGGTATTGACTCGTCCTATTCGATTTGTTTGTTTCATATCCGCATATTTACCTTCTATGCGTAGCTTTTGTATTTCAATTTCTCCTGATCCATTGGTAATACTCGGACTTCCCAGCATATTATAAACGGCACCCATCGGAACGGCTCCGTCGATATAGAAATTGATTTGAGGATCATCTAGATTTTGAATAGTAAGGTTCATTTCCGTACGTTGCCGCTTAAAATACCCCGTGAAGTCATCGATAGTGAACATTGAGGTTTGGTTATTTTTCTTGGGTCCGTTGGTAAATTTGGCTTTAAAAGAAACGTCGTTAAAGGCCTCTCCCATTGTTGGGTGTATTAATTCTCCGTCTCTTAATGTCAGATCTGCAATAATTTCAGGCGATTGAGATGGTGTTGCAGGGCCTTTTACAGTTGCTTGAAATCGAAAAGCTCCTTTGCTCTCAAATCCACCAAGGGACTGGCTGAGTGATTCCGGTAATGCTTGAAGTACACCTGAAATGCTGCCCTTATCATTAGTAACTAGAAGGTCATAAAAGAGGCCTTCGTCCCAAGTTTCTATAACTCCAGATAGCGAAAAAGCATTTCCTTCTACTTCCGTATCTACTCGTTGTAGCGCATAAATACCTTCTTCCAGATCAACATTTAGATTGGCCTGATATCGTATTGATTTGTTCACCAGATATCGCGTATTATCTATGTTAACTGCTTTGGATAGAATTCTTGCATCACTATCTAGTGAAAAATCCTTACGGTCAAAAGCACCTGAAAATCGTGCTTGTTGGATCGCTAAATGAGCGTATTGCTTTTGTTCTTGGTCGTCGTAAATGACATCAATATCTTGAAGAATAGCTTCCTCCAAATTAATACTTATGTTGCTTTTTGATGTTGGAGAGTTAGCTCCCTTTTGCTGATATACTAAGTAGTTTGGTTCAGCCTGTCGGTTATTAGAGATACGCAGAATACCATTCGTCATTTTTACAGACTTAATCTGGTATTTAGAGCTCAAAAAACTGAGAAGCCCAAACCGGAAAGATAGTGTACCGGTTTCAAGTAGTGCATCACCATCCGTACCAGCTAATCGGACTTGATTTAAATTTGCTGAAAGGGATGGGAAGGTTCTTAGGGCGGAAAGGTTTATATCCCCAACGGTAAGTTCAGTGGTGAGTTGTTGGTTTAACAGCCGTATTATTCTTTCGCCTATCTGCTTTTCAAAAATAGCGGATAGGAGTACAGACAGTCCCAGTAATGCAATTATGGTAAACAGCGTAATTTTTAGGAAAGAACGTAGAAAGCGCTTCATAGAGCTTATTGGACTTTAAATTATTCGAATGGATAGTACAATATCTATGTTTTCTTTTTTTAAAAAAAAATGACGGCATGGTTGCGAAAAAATATATTTGGATATATATTTGCACTCGCTAAAAGCGATAGAAGCAGTTTATGTACTGCTCATTTTAAAGGGAGATTAGCTCAGTTGGTTCAGAGCACCTGCCTTACAAGCAGGGGGTCACTGGTTCGAGTCCAGTATTTCCCACTACAAAGCCTTCCCACGGGAAGGCTTTTCTATTTTAGTAAGCATCTACAGGATATATATTCCAAAGCGAATTGATGTGCGCTCCCCAGCAATTACTTTTTTGTAAGGTTGGTACTCTGAATTGGCAGGATTTGAGCAGATCAAATGACAACGGCTCTAACCGGCAATGATAATTATCCATATACAATATATGTCCTCCTGTCCTTTCTGCTAGGCAGATATATTCTGCGAAAGCGTTGGTGTTATTGAGGGTTGTTGATAAGAATGTTAAGACGTTGATCGTTATATTTTTGCTTGCCAATTCACTGGCGAATTGACAAACATCTACTCCACCTACCCTGCAAGTATTTGCACCATCACTAATTAGGAAAATTGTTTTTTTACGTTCAGTAGAGTCACTGAACAACTCTGGTGTTTCCATTAAGCGACTTAAAAGAGGGGTTGTTCCATCTGGAATTAAGAACCGGAAACGAGAATCTAGCTCTTGGCGATCTATACTTCCAATAGGGCGCCAGAAATCGGGTTCTGAAGTACATGTACCTCCAATGGTGGCTAAACCATATTGCTGACCTTCCGGAAAAGCTTTCACCGCTTTACGTGCCAATTCCTACATTACGTCAAAGCGAGTATCATTCATGAAGATTACACTTTCCTGACCCATCGATCCTGAGATATCGACCAGAAATAAGACATCATCAAAGGAGGGCAGTTCTAGCGCATTGAACATACGTACATGCATATTGATAAAAGTAGGAGTATAGGGCTTGCTGTCGTCAGAAAGGGTAAGGCTAAGTTGTGTGATTAATTTAGGTTCTACCTTTAATGTATCACAAAGCGTCTGATAGTTGTATTGCGCTGTGGTGTTAGAAGGGTCATAGGTAAGTGCTTGTTCGAAGTGGTGGAGAGCTGCTTTTAGATCTCGTCTATGAACATGATAATGAGGTGATTCATGGGCTTTCTTATGCCCATTATTGGCTTGATTTCTTATGCGTAAGAATCCGAGTGTATTTTGAATTACACTGATACCAGCAGAATCATTGGGAAACTGAGGTAAGCAATTATTTACGTTTTTATAGGCGAGATCAAATTGGTGGTTGTATGCATATATAAGGCCTGTAAAAAAGGTTGCAAGGGCATTTTTTTCCTTGACTTCAGGGTCATTGTAGGCAAGACTTTGTCTTGCTTTACCAATAACAGCTAAGCCCTCTGATTTATTACCAATTTGCCCAGTCGTCAGCCCGTATGAAATAGCAAAGTAAAAGTTGTTAGGTATGAGGTGATATGCTTTTCGGAAAAAAGAATTGGCTTGTTTTACATTTCCTTCAGAATAAGAAATACTTCCTTTGTAGTGATATCGATATGCTTCTTTCTGGTCTCTAGGTAAAAAAACAGATGACGTAAAAAGTAAGGCAAGGCTGCCAATCATGAAAAGGAACCAAGTGTGGTTTCGCATAGTATGAAAATCATCTTTACTCCTTTCATGAAGCCCTAAGAAAGGGATAGTAGGAGATTTGTAGGATATAATAATATCACAAAATTACAGGCTTTATAATAATATCTACCCGTCTGTTTTTTAATCGACCTTCCCAAGAATTGTTGTCATACACTGGATTAAGCTCTCCAAAATCCTCAATTGATATCTGTTCGGGTGATATGCCTTTATT
This sequence comes from Saprospiraceae bacterium, assembly GCA_013214265.1. Classification (GTDB taxonomy): domain Bacteria; phylum Bacteroidota; class Bacteroidia; order Chitinophagales; family Saprospiraceae; genus DT-110. The sequence continues at coordinate 6,488 of JABSSK010000021.1, forward strand.
AAGTAGTTGCTGTAAAGCGGACTGACAGCGCTGGCTTGAAAGCCATTGGTTGTATTCCAAGCTACCTATGTTATCGGTATGCCCATGAATACTGATCATTTGGAATTCAATTTCAGGAATGGATTCCAACCAGGTATTTAGGTCTTTAGTCTGATCTGAGGTAATAAAGTAGCTTCCACCGCCATAGTAGATACTGAAAATTTGATATTCGGGTATGTTTTCATCCGCTTGAGCCAAGACAGCAGATGAAAGTATCATGATTGCAAAAAAAGAAAATAGGTACCTCATTATGATCAGATTAGATTAACCCTACCTATTATAATGATTTGCAGTTCATTATGTTGACAAGAATAAATATCTGTTTAGTTAAAAAAGTAAAATTCTGGCTGCGATAAGTTGAGCTGTGAATCCAACCATATAGCCACCAAAAATATCCATTGGCTGATGCGCTTTGAGGTAGAGCCTAAGTGTTCCGACTAGTCCGGCTAGAAAAATGGATATGAGTAAAATGGCTACTAAGTTTATTTGTATACCTCCTACTCCTGGCCAATGCACAATGAAAACTTGGTAATCGCTATTTTGAATCAGAATGATAACCATAGCGATTAAACCGCCCATTCCCACTGCATGTGCAGATATTTTGGAGAAAATATTAATCAAGAACGCAAGGAATAAGCCTACTACAGCTCCCAAAACAAAACTGGTATAGATATCAGGAATATTGGGGTTGTTTAGGAAATTACGAAACATCCACAAGTAGAAAATACCGGTCACAATGTAAGGTCCATACCGGTCTTCCCGGTCTGGTAACTCAATAGAGCTAGCCAATCCTAGAAAGGTAAGCATGGCTACTGCAAAAGCAGGGATAAAAAAAGTAGATATAAAAACACGCAGTAGAAGAATGCGCCCTTCTAAGTCAGCTAATCTGCCTATTCCAAAAAGGAAGGGATCCATAAGTAGGAGCACTACTAGAATGTAAGTAAGGATGAGCAAAGGGTGAAAAACAACAGATAAGGTACGTGCTAGTAAGCGCATAGAATAGGTTTAAGCCTAATGATGAGGGCAAAATTACATATCTGTTCTTGAGTTGGCAACGTCAATGTTAGGATTCCTTCCATTATTTTTGTTTCCAAGGCAGTGGAATACGATGTGTTACAGAAGTTCGGATTGCTTTTAAACAGATACATGAGTTTTGGTGATTATTATCAAAGCTTTTGATTGGCAATCCTCATTTTTTATGTAAATAGTAAAGTCTTACAGGCAGGTGCTTTTTCCACTGCCTTGGAAGAGGTTAAAGGAAAAATAATTGTTTTAGAAGACGGTGTGTTGGAACAAGAATTATGGAAAGGAATTTGTTTTTGCAGCGGGTTATTTTTGAGAATGATCAGTTTTCCACAACGATAGGTGGTGTGTTGTGGGCGTTAATTTTAATTGCACTTTATGGGTTGATTTATTTTTTAGTGGTCAGGCGTTGGTTACCAAGGTACATGGAAAGCGAAGCCATACATCAACCAGAGCGTAGACGGATCAACCGGTTGTTTTTCGTGTCAACAACACTCTTTTCTTTATATATATTGGCCGCAAATAGTGGTTTTGATTTTTCGCGTTTTCAATTGCAGGCGCAGTCGGGTTCGGGAAGTATTCAATTGCGAGTAGATACCGTATTACTTAGTCTATGGTTGATTCAGCTAAGTCGGTTATTATCCGTGGTATTTATAGAACTATTCTTATGGAAAAGATATACCCCCGACCAGAAGAACCCTGTAGCTGTTATCAGTGGTATAGCAGAGGATAGGTCAGTGAAAGCCAAACGTGCTTTTAAATGGTTTGTATACACGCTGGTTGCTATTATTGTTTCTGACATTCTGAATATTAGGTACGAGTTTTATACTTTTGAATTAGGTCGAAATGATGCTGATGGAGGTCAAATTGAGTTCTCTATCACTGTTCGTAAAATTCTTGAGACGATGCAGATCATTTTTTCGGCTCAATTGTTGGCTTGGTTGGGAATTAGATATTTTTTGTCCAAGGCATATGAAAGAAGAGCGATCAATCTTGGCTCCCAGTTTGCAATAAACCAACTGTTTACTTATTTACTTTACTTTTTAGCCTTGCTATTTGTCCTGAATGTAATAGGGGTTAATATTTCAGTTGTGGTTGGGGGTACAGCAGCACTATTGCTGGGTGTAGGTTTGGGACTACAACAAACGTTTAATGATTTTTTCAGCGGAATACTTTTATTGTTTGAACGATCGGTAGAAGTTGGTGATATTGTGGATGTCGAAGGGGTAAATGGACGGGTAAAACGAATTGGTCTACGCTCTTCAGAAGTTCAGACGCGGGAAAATATGACGGTCATTGTTCCTAATTCAAAAATTGTCGTGAATAGCATCACAAACTGGAGCCACAATGACGATATTGCGCGTTTTAAGGTATCCGTAGGCGTTGCATATGGGTCGAATACGCAAAAAATAAAAGAGCTTCTCTTAGAGGCTGTAGCTTCTCATGATAAGGTATTGAAGTTTCCAGTACCTTTTGTTCGGTTCACTAACTTCGGGGCTTCTTCCCTTGATTTTGAAGTACACTTTTGGACGAAAGAGTTTTTAGCATTAGATGATGTACGATCTGATATTAGATTTAGTATTGACAACCTATTTCGTAAAAACGGAATTGATATTCCTTTTCCTCAACAAGATGTTTGGATCAGACCATTCAAGCAGCAGAATGATCATATTGATCCAGTCTAATTGTTCTTTTTTCTAAATACACCTTAACATCAAAGGGGTTTGCCGTTAAATCCACGTTAAATCGGGAAGGGTGGGGTGAATATTGGAGTATATTAGAGCGTTATAATAAACAGAGGAACACAAGAAGACTTCTTTCGCTTACCCAAACCAGAAAAATTAATTGAATATGAACCGACTGACTACCCTTCGCTCGTTTAAGAAAAGTGCCCTAGTTATATTGTTAATGGGCGTTATAGGCTTTAATGCTCAGGCACAGCGTATCGCGTATGTTGATGTGAATAAAATTTTGGAGAGTATTGACGAGTATCAGGAATCACAACGAGAACTTGATCAACTAGCTGCTTCTTGGCGCCAAGAGATTGCTCAGGAATATGATAAGATAAAAAGTATGTACAACCGCTACCAAGCAGAGCAGGTCCTTCTTAGCGATGAGGCTAGACGGCAGCGTGAGGACGAGATCATGAATAAGGAAAAAGAGGTTCGTGACCTTCAAAAAGCACGTTTTGGTCCAGAGGGTGCATTATTCGACCGTCGACAGGATTTGGTAAGGCCTATTCAGGAGCGTGTTTACCAGGCTATTGAGGAATATGCTACCGAACGAGGCTATGATTTTATTTTTGATCGCTCCGGAGCTGTGGGAATGATATTTTCTAATCCTCAATACGATAAAACCGAAGATATTTTGCGGGCACTCAGATAGTTGAATCTACTATTGAGGATGAAATTTTCTTTTCATAGTTCCCGTTAAAAATGTATTTTCGCACCGCCTCACGGAGCAATTGCACGTTGCTCTTAGTCAAGGCTTAATTTGAAAAATTTGGAAAACTTAATAGCAATGAAACGTATTGTAAAATTATCTAGCCTAGTGGCTGTTTTAGTTTTAGCAACATTAACAGTTCAGGCTCAGAAATTTGGTTATGTAAATACCGCCATCATTCTGAATGATATGCCTGAGTTAAAGCAGGCTGAGGCCAATTTAAAAAGCTATCAAACGCAGTTGCAGAAGAAAGGGCAATCCATGTTGGAAGAGCTTCAGACAGAATATCAAGCTGTACAAGCTAAAATCCAGAATGGTGATTTATCACCTAAGCAACAGGAGAGTGAAGCTGAGCGCCTAAAAGCTAAAGAAACAGAATTAGGGCAATATGAGCAGGATATGATGCAAAAGATTCAGGAAAAAAGAGCAACTGAATTGCAGCCTATCTATGACAAGTTAAACGCAGCTATTGAGTCAGTTGCCAAAGAAAATGGCTTCCAGTTTATTTTTGATGAGGGTGTCTTATTGTACAAAGAATCCTCAGCTGATGTAAGTGCAATGGTTAAATCAAAGCTTGGCCTTTAATTAATACCTAGAAATTTGTCAATAATTTCCCAACGGGAAAAACCAATAGGAATCTTTGATTCTGGCATTGGCGGCCTTACGGTCGCCAATGCTATTCATGCCCTTCTTCCCCAAGAAAATCTCATTTATTTTGGAGATACGGCTCATCTCCCTTACGGCGACAAGTCAGCCGATGCCATTCGTTATTATTGCCTGAAAATTGGTAAATTCCTGTTAGAGCAGGATTGTAAGATGATTGTTGTTGCCTGCAATTCAGCCTCTACAGCTGGGTATAATGTGCTTCTAGAATTTTTTCGCGAGCATGCCTTGTTTGTGAATGTAGTAGATCCATTAGTAGAAGCCGTGGCAAGCCATGGTTTTTCTAAAGTCGGAGTCATTGCAACCAAAGCTACTATCCATTCTGCGGTTTATCCAAACCAATTGCATCGTCTCAAACCTCAATTAGAAGTTGCCTCTTTAGCAACGCCATTATTAGCTCCCATGATTGAGGAAGGGTTTGTTAAAAACCGTATCAGTCGTGTAGTTTTAGACACCTACTTGAACGATCCGGCAATCAAAAATATTAATGCTTTGATATTGGCTTGTACACATTATCCATTGATAAGACCTGTTCTCGAGGAATTCTACGCTGGGCAAGTGCAGATTTTTGATTCTACATATGTAGTGGCTGAGGCCGTAAAACAAAGGTTAACAGAAGCTGGATGGTTGAATGACTCATCTCAACAGCCAGTTCACCGGTTTTGTGTATCGGATTACACAACCTCCTTTGAAGCCGCTACTCGTTTGTTCTATAGTGAGGCCATTACTCTGGAGCACCAACCGATCTGGTAGCTATTCCTCCTCTTCGTAGGATTCAGCTCCTAAGTTAAATCGTACGTATTTTATTGTTTTCCCATCATCAAGATGCATGTATTCGTAATATGTTTTATATGAGAGTTCTGGGTAAGCCAGGGTATTGCTGTAGATATCGTCATTCTCATAAAGAATCGTAATTCGATTATCAGATCGTAAGGTTTCCATGGTGAATGCAAACAGACTGTCTGCGTCTGTCTTTAAATGAACGATACCTCTAGGTTTTAATAATTTTCGATAATACTGCAAGAAGTTAGGTGCAGTCAGGCGGCGATTCGCTTTACCTTTCCGAGGAAAAGGATCCGGGAAGGTGATCCAGATTTCACTAATCTCCCCAGAGGTGAAAAAATGATTAATTTGTTCAATACGAGTGCGAAGAAAGGCAACATTAGTTAGGCCTTCCTCGAGTGCTATTCTGGCACCTTTCCAAATTCTTGCACCTTTCACATCAACTCCAATGAAATTGCGTTCGGGATAGGCTCTGGCTAACTCCAAAGTGTATTCTCCACGACCACAGGCGAGCTCTAGGGTGATTGGATTTTTATTGGTAAAGTACTGTTCGCCCCATGTCCCTTTTAGATCAATAGGCTCACCATTTTTTCCTAACAGTTGTGGTGCTTTAGCGGTAAAGTTTTCAAATGTATTGGGAAAGGAAAGTACTTCGGCAAACTTTTCAAGTTTATTGCGTTTACTCATGGCCAACGAGACGTTTTACTTGCACAAAATCACAAATTTACCAAGCACGGATTGTAATTACAACCCAAAGTGTATCAGATACTCAGTAAACATTGGTGATTGGCTCAAAGCAGTTTGGCTAAGGTATGTGCGAAACAAAACAAATAGATAAGGATAAGACTTTATAATTATAGGGCTTTAGAACTATAGCCGACATTACACATTTTTATAATTAGGATCAGTTGCAGTAGGCAAATGATTTGGTTATTTTTTAGAAAAATTACCTGAAAATATGAATAAGTGGATACGCTATGGCGGAATAATGTTATCCTTTTTCGTCTTTATGTTGCCAAAAGGGTCAGGTCAGCAAGTTCTTGTTTCTGATGAGTTTCAATTACGATCGGATCTGCAGTATTTTCTGATTGGAGAATTCAAGGGGCAGGTACTCATTTTCAGAGATCTGACCAATACGTTTGAGGTGCAGGCATTTGACCAGAATATGCGAAGTAGTTGGAAGAAAGAGATTGCCCTTGAGAGACGATCACCGGAGATTTTGGGCATTCAGGCAATCGATGAGGAGTTTGCTGTATTCTACAAGCATCGTAGCCGCGGAACAACAAAATTAAGGGCTAACCGATATGATGCATCAGCCAATATTAAGGATACAATTATAATGGCGGATCTGGGTAATATTTTTTTTAACCCAACGGTGACTTTAGTTCGATCAGCTGATCGAACTAAAGTGTTGTTATATTTCATCGATAAACAAAGAGTGATTCAGGTTTTTGTATTTGACCTCAATCAAATGCAAACCATATGGGCCAAGCGTTTTGAACCGGATGACTACCGTTGGGCCGAGGATATTATTCATATGAATGTGGATAATAACGGGCGTATGCACATGGTAATTGAAAAGGATAGCTATCGGGCCAGGCGAAATTCCTCTCATCTCGATGTATATCAATTTCCTATGGATGGGGGGTTAATGACCTTTCACGAAGTGAATTTGCCAGCTATCGAAGAAGAGCATGTATCGGTTTATGATTTGTTTTTCAGGTATGACAACCTAAATAATAGGTTGTCAGCAGGCGGTTTATATTATACGCGTAATGCTATCAAGTCAGAGGGTTACCTGTTTTTTGCATTAGCAGATGGTGCGCTGCGGAATACACTTTCATACCATCCATTTACAGAATCTTTTGTTGAGTCGATATTGGGAAAAGAAATAAGGAAGAACAAAGGGCTGGAAGAGATTAAAATCCAAGATGTCGTTCTTCGACAGGATGGAGGCCTTGTGATTATTGGGGAAGAGGCTCGCAACTATCAGCGTAGGTTAGCCAGCAACAGCCGATTAGTATATGATGGAGCGGCACGTAGTATTACGGATTTTTACTACAATGATTTATTTGCTTTGTGTGTTCATCCAGATGGTAGCCTCGATTGGGAGACGGTAATGCATAAAAAGCAATACTCGCAGGATGATTTTGGGGCTTATTCATCATTTTTTCTGTTTAAGAATCCAGGAAGTCTGCGTCTTATTTTTAATGACGAGATAAAGTATGAGAATACAGTGAGTCAATATGCGCTATTTAGTTCTGGGCGTTTAGATAGGATGAGTCTTTTGAGTACGGCAAATCTTAACCTGCGACTACGGTTTCGGGATGCTTTACAAGTATCTCCAACCAAGATATTGGTGCCTAGTGAACGACGGAACCGAGTAAGAATTGCTAAAATTGAGCTCGACTAAGTATAATCCCTTTAAAGACCCTATTTTTGGGCAAATTACGCAGATAGACACATGAAAGAACTTCAAAGTATAATAGAGCAAGCTTGGGAAAACCGAGCCTTGTTAGAGCAAACCAAAACGCAGGATGCGGTGCGCACTGTTATTGCACATTTGGATCAGGGCACATTGCGGGTCGCTCAACCTAATGATGATGGGGAATGGACTGTAAATGATTGGGTGAAAAAAGCTGTGGGCTTGTATTTCCCTATTCAAAAAATGGAAACGATTGAGGTTGGCCCATTTGAGTTTCATGATAAGATTCCAATGAAAAAGAACTATGCTGAGCAGGGTGTACGGGTTGTTCCACACGCGATTGCACGATATGGGTCTTTTTTAGAGAAAGGTGTTATTATGATGCCCAGTTACGTAAATATTGGTGCTTGGGTTGGGACTGGATCCATGGTCGACACGTGGGCAACCGTTGGTTCATGTGCACAAATTGGACGTCATGTACATCTCAGCGGAGGTGTTGGTATTGGTGGGGTCTTGGAACCACCTCAAGCTGCACCAACTATTATAGAGGATAATGCCTTTATTGGTTCACGAAGTATCGTGGTAGAGGGGGTTCGTGTCGAGCGCGAAGCAGTTCTAGGGGCGAATGTGGTAATCACACAATCCACGAGAATAATTGATGTAACTGGTGATGAACCCGTAACGTATCGGGGGCGGGTACCTGCACGCTCGGTAGTGGTGCCAGGGTCATACACTAAGAAATTTAATGCTGGGGAATACCAAGTGTCCTGTGCCCTGATTATTGGTGAACGCAAAGCTTCCACGGATAAAAAGGTTTCCCTTAATGATGCCCTCAGGGATTATGATGTTGCGGTGTAAAACTGGATATTGATCTGATACCACTTTTAATAAAAAGGGACATTGGGCGTCCAATCATTCCATAAATATGAAAAGGATTATTTCCTGGCTGCGCCATCTTCGAAATCCGTTGGCCAGTACTGTAGAACCTGATCCTATGAAATACCTAATTGTAGGCCTCGGAAATATGGGGCCAGATTACGACGGTACACGACACAACATTGGTTTTGATGTAGTCGATTACTTAGCCGAGCAAAAGGACGTTTCGTTTGAGGTGGAAAACTTAGGCGACATCGCTCGTTTGAAGCATAAAGGCCGCACTTTTGTTATGCTTAAGCCTTCTACGTTCATGAATAGGAGTGGTAAGGCAGTACGTTATTGGTTGCAAAAAGAAAAGATTGATAAGGAGCGTCTGTTGGTTATAGTGGATGATTTGAATATAGATTTAGGTGCTATACGCTTAAGGGGTAAAGGAAGTCCGGGAGGGCATAATGGTCTTAAGGATATTGATCAGGTCTTGGGGGGAAATAAATACGCTCGACTTCGCATTGGTATTGGGGATAATTTCTCCAAAGGGCAGCAGGTCAATTTTGTGCTTGGAGAATGGACTAACGCCGAGCTGGAGAAAATGCCTGGGATATTAAAGCAATCAGCTGATGCTGTGTTAGCTTTTGGTACGATTGGTTTGCAGCATGCTATGAGTGCTTATAATCGGAAATGAGATTTGATAGTTCTGTCATAGCTTCGTTCCATGCCTTTAGTTGCTCAGCTGGTTCTGGTTTTGGGTAATGGGAAAAGTGCTTTTTAGCCTCCTCAAGATGTATGTTCAGGTTAAGTTGGTCCTGCTTTACGCAAAAAGCGAAACGTTGTTCGTGCAGGTACGCACCTAAATATACTTGTTCGTATTGGCCAGGTGTTGGGATGAGTAGTGCAGGTTTCTGCCATATGGATAAGTCCATTAGGGTGGTGTATCCTGAGCGGGAGACTAGAATATCAGTGCGGTTGATCGCTTCATTTATTTCGGATCGGCTGGCTAGATCAATGGTATGAACGTGAGGGCTAGAGTTCCATGATTTTTTGGGTTTAGTCGTTGTTCCTCGGATCATTAAAAACTGGCCTTTCATTGAGGACAGTTGTTTTCTTATTGCTACTTCAAGGGTTGTACGTAGGGGTTCTGGTCCGGAAAGAACAAATAGAGCATCCCATTTTCTTTCTAGGTTGGGAAGTAGAATTGCATTAGATAACCATCCTATATGTCTGTATTTGAAGGATACAGATTTAGGAGTACTTAATGCGGGTGCTAAGGCTTTTTGGTCAGGCCAATCTGGTATCCAGCATACATTAAATTTTCTTATATACCATTGGTGGACAAGGGATGAAAACCACGAGGTAATGGGGTTAGGAGTAGGGATTTGTATTTGATGCGAGATAAATATAGATGGGCATTTTTTTGTAAATAAACCAAAGCGATTATCCGAGATAACCGTGTCGATTTTATACTGCTCAATAATTCGTTGTAACCAAAAGTACTCTCGCCAGGTATTTATAAAAATCCGCGGGGCTTGAAGGAACATGTTGATAATCATATTGTCAAAAGGGTATTTCACCCTATAGGGAGGCACCTGTATCAACTTACAATTGGGAAAGGCTTTTTGTAGGATGGGCCCTGTGGAGGAAGTAACTGCAAGAATGACTTCATTTTCATTTTCGAGAAGGTGGTTAATTATAGGGATACATCTAACGGCATGGCCAAGCCCCCAGTCTAATGGTGCGACTAGAATACACTTTTTACTCAAAGTTTTTGAATATGCTAATCGTTCCATACCTTTCTGCTATGCAAAGTTTAAGATTAATATTTGATAATATTTACCGTACTTTTAAATATAAAGTGTGGTTGTTAATCGGTACTATTTTCCTTTTAGGTTCTTGCCGGACTCTTGATTGCGGTTGCCCAATGGCATTGGAGTCCGAAAGCCGTAAAAATAAGGAACCCCGAAAAACCTTAGAAAGATTTTCCGGGGTAAATTATTATTCAGATGATGATAGCTACTTAGTTCGATAAGCGAATCTCATCTTCATTTTCATCGAAGAAGTTATACTTAGTAAGGTAAAAATCATTGTTAGAGGTAATCTTTATCCATTTCCAGAATTGCCTTGACCATTTTACTTGTTTGCTTAGTAAACCTTTTTTCAGATAGGCTTCAATGTATGGATGTACAACGAGTTTGACATTTGCTTTAGGCCTGGATTGGAAAATGTAATTCAAGTCGCGCTCAATGTCTTCTACCAATAAGATGGAGGCATTCATTTTTCCAGTTCCATTACAGGTAGGGCATACTTCTGTAGTATCAATTTTCACTTCAGGTCGGACACGTTGGCGGGTAATTTGCATCAATCCAAATTTGCTAAGCGGCAAGATGGTATGCTGGGCTCGATCTTTTTTCATTGCAGCCCGCATAGAAGTAAGCAGTTGTTTTTTGTGCTCGGCCTTTTTCATATCAATGAAATCAACAATGATCAAGCCACCAATATCACGTAAGCGAAGCTGACGGGCAATTTCTTCAGCGGCTTCCATATTAACCTTTAATACGGCTTCTTCGGCATTATTACTTGACATTTTATGCCCGCTGTTCACATCGATAACATGCATTGCTTCGGTGTGTTCTATAACGAGATAAGCACCACTACTCATGGTGGCTGTTTTGCCAAAAGACTGCTTGATTTGTTTGGTTACACCGAAAACATCAAAAATGGGCTTATTGCTCCTATGGAATTGAACAATATCCATCTTTTCGGGAGCGATTGATGAGAGATATCCTTTTATATTTTGGAAAAGTTGTTTGTCGTCAACAACAACCTTATGAAAAGAGTCGGTCAACAGGTCCCTAAGTATACTAGAAGTTTTGTCTAGTTCACTTAAGAGTTTTAGAGGGGGCTTCGCTTTGTGCATTTGAGCATGGATGCTTTCCCATTTATCGAGCATAATTTGCAGTTCCTCATGTAGGTCAGCTACCTTTTTCCCCTCAGCGGCAGTACGAACAATGACGCCAAAGTTCTTTGGTCTGATACTTTCAATGAGAAGTTTCAGGCGTTTTCGCTCTTCTGTATTCCCAATCTTTTTGCTAACGGCAACTATATCAGAAAATGGTGTTAGTACTAGGTACCTACCCGGTATGGTGATTTCACAACTAAGGCGTGGGCCTTTGGTTGAAATGGGCTCTTTAAGTACTTGCACCAGCAATGGCTGGCGGCGATTGAGTACTTGATCGATTTTACCATTTTTGTTAATGTCTTTTTCGATCTTAAACTGATCGAGTCGACTTGTTTTGATACTACCGGAAACGGCTCCATTGGTAAATTTAATCAATGACTTGAGCTTAGGGCCTAAGTCGGTATAATGGAGAAAAGCATCTTTTTTATGGCCGATATCTACGAAAGCGGCATTCAACCCCGGCATCAGGCGCCTGATCTTACCCAGAAAAATATCACCAACAGTGAAGTTGTTGTTAGTTTTTTGGTAATGAAGTTCCACTAATCGGGAATTCTCCAGTAGGGCAATCTGAACTTCCGTGGGGGTAGAATGAATGATCAATTCCTTTTCCACTGGAATGTTTTTAGGATGGGGAAGAATGGCTAGTTATAGAAATGTGGAAAGGGAAAATCCGCAAAAAGGGTTTGCTAAAGTAGTGGGAAACATCTCCGTTTTCCCATGCGCTCTGGCTGTATTGCTCCGTATTCAGCATTTTACCAGGGCGCATGGGAAGGGAAGGAGTACTTTCCTACACGACTAATTTTTTTATCCTTGGTATCTACGCTCATAAAAGCATAGATGTACTTGCTGGGATTAATCAATTACCGATAAAATATCGGTGATTTTTCGTTCTTCGTTTGATCAAACCATTTTCGACGAAAAGGACTTTCTCCACAAAAGTTAAGTTTACATATGTAAACAAACAACATAATCAGTACAGATAACTACCTGTACTGATTTAAGCATGTTCCGAATAAGAACGCAGCCATTAAAGCCGTGTTCTACCCCATTCGGTTATTTATTTTTTCTTCTTATGACGATTTTTGCGCAGACGCTTCTTTCGTTTGTGGGTTGCAATTTTATGTCTTTTACGCTTTTTACCACATGGCATAGCATGTATATTTTAAATGTGAATAAATATGTTTTTCTTGATGCAATTACAAATTTACTGTATTTGCATCTGACATTGTTCATCAAACTGGCTGGCTTTGTCAATATAGCCAGCACTTTGGTACGCTTTGGCTAGCAAACAAATTGTATTGCTATTATCCGGTGTAATATTATAAGCTCGTTCAAGTCGTTCAATGGCTCGATCAAATTGACCTGTTTGAATAGCTAAACGGCCTAGGTTATTCAAAATATATACATTGTCGGGATACCTATTGTTTAAATCGAGCAACAATTGGATTCCTTGCATTGGGTTCTCTTGAGGTGGATTACTAGTATAAACCAAAGCTAAGTTAACTTGATTTGCCGGGTTATCCGGGTTTAAAGATATCGCATTTTCAAAGGCTTGTACTGCTCTTCCTGTCAAAAAGGATCTGATCTGATCGTCTTCAGATCTTTGCAGGGCTATACTATATGTTGTACCTGCAATAGACCAGGCTTCTTCTGTATTTCTTATCTCTGCTATTCGTTGTGCATAATATCCAGATAACGCAGGATATCCTAATTCGTAGTACTTTCCTGATAAGCGTTCTAGAATGGGCAGTCTAATGGAATCAGTCAATGATGCTTCAAGTTCCTGCTCCAGAATACCAATTTGTGCATTTTCTACAGACGACACATTGGCTTTTGCTTTTTGTATGAGTACGGACGGGTCAGTTGACTCAACAACTAATGACCTCGATTGCTCAATTTCCTTTTGGTCGGGAGGAACGCGTTCACATCCGTAGTATAATACCAACACTAAAGCAATTGAAAATAGTATAGTTACAATTTGACTTTTATTCATCATGTGCAAATCGTAAAGAAAATTTAATCTTCTGCTTCTTCGGTTGGAAGCTTATCTACATTGCTTTTGACTTGTTCTACGAACACTTTAGCAGGCTTGAATGCCGGGATGTAGTGTTCAGGAATTTCAATAGCAATATTTTTCTTGATATGGCGACCGATTTTTTTAGCACGCTTTTTAATAATAAAGCTACCAAACCCTCGTATGTATACATTTTCACCTTCAGAAAGAGAACCTTTGACCTCCTTGAAAAAAGTTTCTAGGGTAACCAGCACATCAACTTTAGGCACGCCAGTCTTTTCAGATATTGCTGCGACTAGATCTGCTTTCCTCATTGTTAGTAATTGGTTTTTAGTAAGTTATAAATGGTTAATCGCTCTGCGAAAAATGAGACGCAAATCTCGCAATAAATTTTGTTAATCTAAAGCTTTACTGTAAATTATTTCTTTTGTTCCGCTTAATTATCAACTGTTTAGCAGATTTTTATTTGAATTGTTAGCAGGAAAAGTTAATGTTTTCAGCTTTTGATGATTTAATGGTGCCATTTAGTAGGGTGAGAAGAATGTTTTCATTCTCGTTGGAATTTTATTTGGGCTAGGATTTGAGCTTAATAATCTGTCAGGTTAATTCTCGTTAAGTATAGTTATCTTTATTCTCATTTCAATTCTGGATGGTAGAAACGCACTTTTTATGTTGTTATCAATGACAGGCTACGGCCGATTACAGACCTTATTTGGTGATAAGCTAATTTCTGTTGAGATTAGATCGTTGAACTCCAAGTACACTGATTTGCGATTAAAATTACCGAATGGATATCGAGTATATGAGCCTGAGATTCGAAAGTTAATCAGTGGGCATACCGAGCGAGGAAAGGTTGATGTTACCATAGAAATTAAATCAGGTGAAGGTGATGAAGATTATGCACTCAACAAGCCTTTATTCAGGAGATATGCGCAAGAACTGTCTATTCTAGCGGATGAACTAGATATGAATAAAGAGGGGATACTGGCTGCGATCCTTAAGTTACCAAATATAGTTTCTTCTCCGGAAGAAGAACCATTAAAAGATGAATGGGTTGCGGTGCAGAAAGCTATAACAGATACCATCGTGAAGTTTAGGGATTTCCGATCAACAGAGGGTGATGCTATGGAAAAGGATATGAGAATCCGAGTATCAAATATTCAGGAGGCTATTCAAAGACTTGCTACCTACGAGGAGGAACGCATAATGAAATTGAGACAACGGCTACGCTTATTATTGGAGGAACACTTGGTGAAAGACCATATTGATGAAAACCGATTTGAGCAAGAAGTACTGTTTTATTTGGAGAAGATGGATATTAATGAAGAGAAGGTAAGACTTGAGCAGCATTGTGTACATTTTCTGGAAGAGTTAGGAAAGTCAATAACTCTAAAGGGACGAAAGCTCAGTTTCATAAGTCAGGAAATGGGTAGAGAGATTAATACGATGGGGGCAAAAGCCTATTCTTCGGATATTCAGAGGGTCGTTGTTGGAATGAAAGATGAATTGGAAAAGATTAAAGAACAGGTTGCTAATTCTTTATGATCGTTTGATTTTGCCAAGCCAAGGAAAAATGGGAAAACTTATCGTATTTGCTGCACCTTCTGGTGCTGGAAAAACCACGATTGTTCGTCATATTTTGAACGCTCGACAGGATGTAGCTTTTTCTGTGTCGGCTACTACCCGTGATCAGCGCTCCTATGAAGTTGATGGGCATGATTATTACTTTTTGACACCACAGGCTTTTCGGGAAAAGATTGATGAAAACGCTTTTGTTGAATGGGAGGAGGTATATCCAGATCAGTATTATGGAACGCTGAAGAAGGAAGTAGAAAGGTTATGGAACCAAGGGAAAAATATCATTTTCGATATTGATGTCAAAGGTGCATTAAGTATCAAGGAAACCTTTCCGTCTGAAACGCTAACTATATTTATAAAGCCGCCTTCACTCGAGGTGCTCAGAAAAAGGTTGATAAACAGGGCTACGGAAGATGAAGATAGCCTGCATCGGCGATTGGAGAAGGTTGAGTGGGAGATGGATTTCGAAAACAAATTCGACAAGACATTAGTTAACAATGTATTGTCGGAAGCTTTCTTAGTGGCGGAAACAATAGTAGAGCATTTCCTTGAGGGAAAATAATTATGCAGAAGTTAATTACACATGGGATCAGGGTATGTATTGAAACGCGATACATGCCAGAATATTCG
>JABSSK010000021.1:21923-23459 GCA_013214265.1 Saprospiraceae bacterium
GCCAAATATATCTTTGCCTTTGGAGTGTTTATAGTGAATCAAGGAAATATAACCGTTCAGCTTTTGCGACGCCGGTTCCAGATTAATGATTCTAACGGAGAAAATCGAATCATCGAAGGAGAGGGTGTAATAGGTTTGCAGCCTGTATTGGAACCTGGGGAAACCCACCAGTATGTATCTTGGTGTGATTTAAGAACGGAAATTGGTAAAATGTCGGGTATATACCGAATGATACAAACTAAAACGGGTAAATCATTTAATGTGCAGCTCCCTACTTTTCTGTTTGCGGCACCATCTAAGCTGAATTAATAAAAAATAATCATTTTAGTAGCACATTAATCATCTGAAAAGCGGATGTCCTGAATAACCATTTGTAATTGCCTTCTTCCAATACTAGTGCTTTCCTTAAGTGTATAGCAAATATCCATGGGAACGCGCTTTTTTACTCTGTTGAGTAATTCAGCCTGTCCGAATGCAATACCATTCATAATTCTGCTGCCTTCTTGGCGTACTGCTAATTTCAAATGCAGGCCATTTAATGTTTTGGAATAGCCTGAATCAGTAACTCTGCGTGTTAAGAATATTGGAGCAGTATTACCAGGACCTACAGGGTCGAGTTTGCGGAGTACTTTTCTGAAGTTGGGGGTGAACTGATTAAATGATACCTCTGCTGTAATATCAAGTTCAGGTTTTTGTTGGGCAGGCAGAATATGAGTAGAAACATATTTTTCAATGTGTTCAATAAATGGATCCAGATTTTCAGATGAAATAGTCATGCCTGCAGCAAATTTATGGCCACCATAATTAATCAATATGTTTTCAGACTGAGCTATGGCTTCATATATGTCAAATTCGCTAACGGATCTTGCTGAACCTACTATATGCTCTTCGGAATCTGTTAAAATTATGGTGGGTCTGTGGTACCTCTCTGCCAATCTGGAAGCCACAATACCGATAACACCCTTATGCCAGTGCGGTTGATAGAGTACTAGACTTTTTCTTTTTGTAATTTCAGGATTTGACAAAATAAGGGCTTCAGCTTCTTCTGCTGTTCTTTGGTCGTATTGCCTGCGGGTCTTATTGCATTCTTCTAGTATATTGGCGTAGTGATGAGCTACTTTTCGGTTGCGAGCTAACATAAGACGTACAGCTAGTTCTGCGTCTGCCAGACGCCCTGCAGCGTTTATTAATGGAGCTAAGCCAAAAACAATATCCCGAATATTAAAAGGTCGTTTAAGGTTACTTTGATCAATTAATGCCAGTAAACCTGGGCGGTGTGTATGATTGAGCTGACGTAAGCCATGGTAAGCTAAAATTCTATTTTCTCCTATTAGTGGTACGATATCACTGGCAATACTGATGACAACCAAGTCAAGTAAGCTGGTTAACTCTTCTATTGGAATATTATGCTGCTGTTCGAAAGCCTGTATCAGTTTAAAGGTAATCCCACAGCCACTTAATTCTTTAAAAGGATATGGGCAGTCAGTTTGCTTGGGATCTAGAATGGCTATAGCATCTGGTAACGCTTCACCAGGC
>JABSSK010000210.1 GCA_013214265.1 Saprospiraceae bacterium
AATGAACCTAGTATTCAGAAATTACAACCCATCATCGATAATAGTGACCCCCTCAATATTTATGTAGGTAACCCCGATTTGGATGTTGCTTACAGCCATACGGCTCGTATCCGTTTCTTGTCGTTCAATCCGATTACTTTTAGCAATATGTTTGCCTTCGTGACCATGACGTATACCAAGGATGCTATTAAGAATACCCAAATCATTAACGAAGACCTGACTACCCTAACCACCCCACAAAATGTTGGCGATGAATATCGCGTAACGGCCAACTTGAATTTTGGTACTCAGTTCCAAAACTTGGGCTTCAAGTTTAATATCGGACCCCGATTTACGTACTTACGAAGCATCAACTTTATCAATGGTATTGAAAATGATATTGACCAGTCTACCTTAGGCGCACGCCTCCGCTTCGATAATATCAATCAAAAGACTATTGCGCTGGGCCTAGGCGGTAATATCGCTTACGCAACTACTCAGTACTCCATCGCCAATAACCAGAATCGTGATTTTATCAACCACACCTACTTTGGTGACTTAACCATCAATTTCTCAGAGAGCTTCCGCCTCAATACCCAGTTAGACTATCAAGTGTATACAGGACTGAATGATGGTTTTAATCAGGATATTCCTATTTGGCGAGCTAGTGTTTCCAAGAACTTCCTGGCAGGAAATAAAGGGCAACTCACAGTGGGTGTCTATGATATTCTGAACGAGAACCGAGGTATTTCACGTGAAAATAGCCTCAACTTTACGCAGGATGAACAAGTGAATGCGCTAGGCAGATACTTTTTACTCAGCTTTACGTATTCCCTACGTGGATTTGATCAGCAATCAGGAAGAGCGGGTAATATAATTATCCGTCGATAAATACCCACCCTATGCGCCAAGTTATACACCATAGCTTGGCGCATTTTTTATGTTCCACCTGCTTCGTGCTTGCTCTCACCAACCTCTTCCGCCCCTTGTTCGATCTGTTTCCTGAATAGTACATGTTTCCATATCGCAACTATGGTCCACGCACCATGGAGGTCGAGCACACCCTTCAGTGAATATCTGAATTGCCAAGTGCGATTTACCGGATAGTAACTGCGGTGCGGCAACACACTCCAACAAAATCCCTATTTTAGTATGGATATTCCCTTTTACCAATACTGCCATCATAAACTTTGTATTGATTCATCTGATAAATCTATCCACTAGCTATGAGATTACATTATTTCATCCTCCTGTTATACTCAGGCGTAGGCCAGGCACAAATCCAATTCGCGGATGTCGCTGAAATGGTTGGGATAGATGTGGTCAAGGACATATATACCATTGGTAATGGCATCAGTTTTGTTGACTTTAACAACGATGGTCTTGATGATCTGACGATAGGAACGGAAAAAGGAAAACCCATTGCTTTTTATCGGAATATAGGTGGAACCTTTGAACGGCTACCCGCTTTAGTGGATCATCAGGAAGAAGCCAAACAGATTCTATGGGTTGACTATAACAATGATGGTGAAAATGATCTTTTTGTAGCAACTTCAGAAGGGATTAGTCGATTATATCGTAACAACGGGAACCTTCAACTCGAAGATGTTACCCAACAAGCAGGCCTTCCCATGCAAAGCTATTTCACCTATGGCGCATGCTTTGGTGATGTTGATCGAGATGGGTGGTTGGACTTTTATATGGTTGATCACGATTTTGATAATAGAAGTGTAGGGAACCATCTTTTTCGAAATAATCAGGACGGTACTTTCTCTGAGATTACCACTTCCTCCAACACGTCTGATAAAGGGAAAATACCTTTTTGCTCCGCATTTTTTGATTTTAACAATGACAAATGGCCCGATCTCTTTACGGCTAATGACAAGCTCACTATTAACACCTTACTAGTCAATATTGGTCAGGGAGTTTTTAGAGACGTTAGTGCCATTACCAATACCAATCTGCGTATGAACGCTATGTGCGTTGCTATTGGGGATTATGACAATAATGGTTGGCAGGATATCTACATCACCAATACCCCCGTTGGCAATGCACTTATGAAAAACTTGGGTAGTGATTACCCTGGATTACTGCCTACTTTTGCAGAAGTAGCTGCCCAAACAGGAACTGGCTTTTATGGCAATGGGTGGGCGTCAAACTTCTTAGATGCTGATAACGATTGCCAATTAGACTTATACGTAAGCGGCTCTATCCCCGGATCCGATGGTATTTCCAGCCTGTTTTACAGGAATATTGGTGATGGACAATTTGAGATTGCCGAGGCCAGTGGATTAGAAGCAGATACGACAGCCAGTTTTACTAATGCGATCGGCGACTTTAACCAAGATGGATTTCCTGATATTTTTGTCCAAAACAATCCTCCGTTTAAACATCAACTTTGGGAAAATAAAGGGTCAAACCAATCTTGGCTGAAGATCAGATTACAAGGCGTATTAAGTAACCGGGACGCAGTTGGCACTAAAATAGAAGCCTACATCGGCAACATATACCAACAACGCTATCGCCATTGTGGTATTGGCTTTTTAGGGCAAAACACCAAAACGGAAATCATTGGTATGGATAACTTTACAACTATCGATTCTCTGGTGATTACCTGGCCTACTGGCCATATCGACCGATTATTCAACATCCCTGCAAATCAAACCCTTTTTATCATGGAGGGGTCCACCAATCATGGTGAAATCGAGGTTGATGAGGATATAATATTGACGGTTTCTAATCATAACCAAAATCCAGATATTACCATTTCCTTATTCCCTAATCCAGCTACTGACCAACTAAACATAACACGCACTTCCATACAGAAAGCAGAGTACCTAATCAAAGGATTGCAAGGACAATTGATAAAAAAAGGACAGTTGTCGAGCCTCTCCCATTCCATTGACGTAAGTTCCCTTCCGGATCAGATCTATACCATCGAAATTTGGACTGAAGGGCAACAGCTTTTATCCAGAAAATGGGTTAAACAATGAGTGTTGTATACCAAATCAATAGTCTCTTTTCATACAAAGTCATACTCATTAATTAAGAAATATAATCCCCACAATACCAAATGGTATTTAGCTGAAATAACCCGCATAAAGCAAAAAAAGATAGCAGGTGTGCGCGTGATATGAAACAAGTTATTAACCTCTCCTAATAGCACCAACAGGGAAAAAATCCAACTATACAAAACGTCATACCGCCATAAGGCACTACTACTAAGTCAATAACAGGGTAGATTACTTTTCCAATTATGTTTGTTCGCCCAATTCTACACTTTAACCTCACTATCTGACCATTCCAATATGATTTGAATATGGTTCCACCCTGAGTTACTCGAAAAAGGATTTATAAACCAGTCATAACCTACCCTAAACATGGTATATCACTGGTAAAACATATAAACTGTTGGAAAAGTACTGTTCTTAGAAGCAAACGTTTTATATTTTTGTAGATATAACATACTTTTGTATATATCATCCCTTCGCAATCCAAAGCGAATATCTCTACCAAAATAATAACAGCTGTTATTCCATGAAA
Source organism: Saprospiraceae bacterium (assembly GCA_013214265.1). Classification (GTDB taxonomy): domain Bacteria; phylum Bacteroidota; class Bacteroidia; order Chitinophagales; family Saprospiraceae; genus DT-110. Next base: position 3,523 of record JABSSK010000210.1, read on the forward strand.
ATCAATAGCAACTGTACCCACAAGCAGCACTAACAAAATAAAGAATCGTAATCCTTGAAATACACTGGGAGGTAAGAATAGTATATTATCTATCCCGAAAATTGGCGACCCATGCACAAACTTTTACTAAAAATCACATTCTTTTTCCTAGCCCTTTCGATGCAGGCTCAGGAGTATCGTACTTATGATGGTAAGGACAATAACTTGGGAAACCCAGAATGGGGGGCAGTCCATGGCCCGCTATCGAACCTTACATCAATTACGTTTGCGGATGGTTACCAAATCCCTACTGGCCTTACCCGACCCAATGCTCGCTTAATTAGCAACCAGTTATTTCTGCAATCTGGAACCTTACCAGACCCCTCTGAACTTAGCGATTACGTCTGGGTTTTTGGTCAATTTTTAGATCACGATATTATCCTTGTTGAAGATGAACCTCGAGAGCCCCTGGTGATAAAGGTTCCTTCGGGTGACGAATTCTTCGATCCTTTCAGCTCTGGTGAAGCTTTCATTCCGATGACTCGAAATATTATTAGGTCAGGGACCGGCACCGGCCCGGATAATCCAAGGAAATACGAAAATGAGATTACGGCATTCATTGATGGCTCCGTAATTTATGGTAGCAGCGAAGAGCAAGCTTTCTGGCTCAGGACATTTCAGCAAGGAAAACTAAAAATGTCAGCAGGCCTATTATTACCCTTTAATACCACCAATGCACAATACACCGGAGAAATTGATGATGAAGCGCCTTTTATGGCTAACCTGAATCGAGCTACAACACGATTTTTTGTAGCGGGTGATGTGCGAGCTAATGAAAATGTGCTCTTAGTGGCTATGCATACCTTGTTTGCCCGAGAACACAACCGATTGTGTGATTCTTTAGTCCAAGTCCACCCTGAATGGACGGATGAGCAACTGTTCCAACATACACGAAAGCTTATCGGCGGTTTAATTCAAGCCATTACTTATAACGAATGGCTTCCCGTGATGGGTGTTCATCTTCCTGAATATGAAGGATATAAAACAGATGTGGACCCTAGTATATCCAATGTTTTTTCGGCAGCAGCTTTCCGCTTTGGCCATACTTTACTGAATAGCACCTTACTGCGATTAGACGCTGACGGTCAGCCCATACCGGAAGGAAACCTTTCCCTCAAAGAAGCTTTCTTTGAACCTACTGAAATTCTTTTAGGCCGTGGCCTTGACCCCCTATTCCGAGGTATGGGAGCGCAAATGATGCAAACATATGACTGCCGAGTCATTGAAGATGTAAGAAGCTTTTTATTTGGGCGCCCCGGGCAGGGAGGTCTCGACTTGGTTGCCATAAATATTATGCGCGGACGCGAGAGGGGGCTTGCCGACTTCAATACCATCCGAGAAGACTTGGGCCTACCCGTTAAACCCACGTTTGCCAGAATTTGCCCCATACCTTCCGATGCACAAAAAATGGAAGATTTATACGGCTCTGTCTACAATATTGATCCCTGGGTAGGTATGCTCGCAGAATCCCGTATGCCCAATTCTTTTTTGGGTGAAACGGCAATGGAGATCGTAAGTCGCCAATTTCAGGCACTTCGTGATGGTGATCGGTTTTTCTATGAAAATGATCCCGACTTGAGCCCAGAAGAAGTGGACTGGCTTAACCAACAGACCCTAGCAAAAGTGGTTTTGAGAAACTCCAAACTAACCCGATTGCAGAATGATGTGTTCATCGCACAATCCCCCGACTTGACTACCAGCACCAATAATCAAAACGAATCCAGTGCTACTTCTTTTATGGTTTTTCCTAACCCAACAACAGGGCGCCTATTGCTTAATATTGAAATGGAACGCCATGAGCCCGTCTCCCTCAACTTGTTCGATGCTTCGGGCCGACTGCTCTCCAGCCAACAACTTAACCTGCATATTGGCGTCAACACGATGGACTACTTTATCGATCAGCCTACAGGAATTTATGTATTACAGATCCATACCCGTACCGGTGTAGTAAGCCAACGTATTGCTAAGCTCTAATGCATCAGGCAAGTTATGCCGGCGCATGGTATGGTGTTCCGGTAACCACTTAAAAAGCGTGTTTTTCTCCATGGAGGAAAACACGCTTTTTAAGTGACTTCTTTTGATATGTATTCAAAAAATAGAACAGGTTCTTCCATCTTTTCTATCCGAAAATACATACTTCAACCGGAATTCAGATAAACACGTACTGCTCAGGATGTATATAGATATTCGAATTGCCGCTTCATTACGAGCAATACCCATATCCAGCCTATCCTTGTGCTATGAACGACCATCAGAGCATACTGTATTTCTGCTGGGCATGAAAACGCCTAAGTACTTTGCAATGATTAAGCAACAATTCGTTCCATAACTGAAAGCACACGCTCAATTTCTTCTGCACTTGTATAAGCTGATACCCCCATACGCGTCACACCACCTTCCGCCCTTAGCCCCAATACTTCGGTAGCTCGAATGGCATAAAAATGACCATCCCAAGCCATGATATTTTCGGCAGCCAATTGCTGGCACAGCCGCGTAGGATGATGGCCATGCACACGAATAGCCAAAGTAGGCGCACGTTGGGTTTCATCTAATCCGGTACCTATAATCTCAACACCGGGAAGATCAGCAAGCCCATGAAAAAGTCTTGAAAACAATGTCCATTCGTGCGCCTGTATAGTACGCATCGCAGAAACCAGTTGATCTCGGCGTGCTTCTCCTTTCCCAAAGGAAGCTAAGAACGTCAGGGCAGCTCCCACCCCAGCTAAAGCACTGTGGTTTAGAGTTCCTGTTTCCATACTATATGGCGCTTCCTGATCAGCAGTACGTAACCGATCAACCGGCAGAGCATCCAATAAACCCGGCCGAGCATACAAAATACCAATGTGTGGCCCATAAAACTTATATGCTGAACACAACAGGAAATCACAATCTATCGCCTCCACATCCATTGGGAAATGTGGTGCGTAATGCACAGCATCCAGAAGTAACCACGCACCAACCTGATGGGTCAGTTGGCGAGCCAGCGCAACATCATTGATCGTACCCATAAAATTTGACGAGTACCCCATCGCTAGCAGCCGTGTCCGGTCGTTGAGTTTTGCTTCTAAATCCAAATAGTCAAGTCGGCCTTCCGGCAAAAGTTTCACTTCTTTAACCACGATACCATGCTCTCGAAGAGCCAACCAAGGGCCACGATTTGCTTCGTGATCAAGCTGCGTTATCAGCACCTCATCACCGGGCTGCCAAATCCGAGCCATAGCACGAGCCAAGCTAAAATTCAGCGTAGTCATATTCTGGCCAAACGAAATGGTTCGTGGCCCAGATGCTCCAAGAAATTGAGCACAGGCCAAACGCGTATGATCCAGAATCGAATCTGTTTCCTGAGCCGTAATAAACTGGCCATGGGTATTGGCATTCGATCGTCGATAATATGAAGAGCACGCTTCAATAACTGCCTCCGGCACCTGTGTTCCGCCAGGACCATCCAAATAAATAAGAGGTTGCCCATTGTGCTCGCGTTGTAATGAAGGGAATGCCGCCCGAAAATTTGCGTTCATCGCTTAGTCTTTTTTGTAGGTTACTTCAATGGGATTCATTCTTGATTTTTCTAGCATTTGGTTCATTTGAGGTACCTCCCTCTGTTTGATGACCATGAATTGCTTGTCGTATTCTTCAAATTCCTCTTTCAGATCCTCAAGCCGTTGGTAAGCTCCTGCGGTAGGCCGACCGTCCTGACCATTAATAATGGAATATAAGTAAGCCATCTGATCATCGATCATGGATGGATAATTGATAGGATCTTGCCCCGACTCACTTTTATTTTGCTTGAGCTTAGCTTCTAAATCATCTAGCTGGTTAGCTACCTGTTTCGCAATCGCATCAAAAGATGGAACAGGCTCCTGATAAGCGTGCAGCTTTTCGTTGACTTCCCTAAGCTGAATACGAAGGGTACGAATCTCTTTGATTATTTGATGGCAACGACTCAATAAGCTACTTGCCTGCATCGCCAATTCATATTGGGCCTGCAAATCAGCCTCCGTTTGCGTCCAGCGCGGGTCAGGTTTTACTTCAAGTGATTGCACTTGTTCCTGTCCATCAAGCATTAATTTGACTTGATGTGTACCCATCATAGCTTTGATGCCACCCGTATTCGCCAATGAGAAAACAGCATCATCCAGGACCTCGGGTCGCTCATATGTAAGGCTCCACTGCACTCGATTCAATCCTTGGTGTACGGCTAACGGTCGCTCTCCTGCTTTTCGGTCAGCAGCGGTTGATAAGACAACCCGTTCTTTACCCTTCGGATCAATAATGGACAACCTCAACTCACTATCGGATTCTTCTTTGAGATAAAAGTCAATGGTTGCCCCAAAACGCGCTGGATCAGGACCAGCACCACGGTAATTACGCATCTGCGTACGATATGCGGTTGCCGGCTTGAGTAAATAAGCACTTCTTGCCCGCAATGTATCTGTAAGCACCCGCAAGGGATCTATATTCTCCATCTTCCAAAAAGCACGGCCCTGAGTAGAGAGAACAATGTCATTTTCTACAATCAACATATCTGTAATAGGCGATACAGGAAGGTTTTGCTGAAAAGCAGCCCACGATTTGCCGGTATCGAATGAGATAAACATTCCATATTCAGACCCTGCAAATAATAACCCTTTTCGGACCGGATCCTCACGTACCACCCGTAAGAAATGATCAGCAGGAATCCCATTCTCACCATTC
>JABSSK010000211.1 GCA_013214265.1 Saprospiraceae bacterium
GCTCTTGGTGGGCCTGTTTTTCCAAAGGCATACCCCAGATTGGCTAGGTCCCGGTAATCAACCAAGCCATCGGCGTTGGTGTCTCCCGGAAATACTAGCTCGAGTTTTTGTATCCGTCCTCCTGAAATATTTGCATCCTGTCGCGACCGATCCGAGTAGATGAGTTCCATAGGTAACACAGAACGATTGAGTTTAATGGGCACCACTCCTTCAGGTCCTTCTGTTTGAAAACATACTTTAAGTAAAGTGGCACCCTTATTAAGGTCGATCCCTCGATGTTCATCATTGTGCCAGGACACGGCCAGTATACCTTCCTGAATCGCTAGGCTTGAGTTATATAGACTGTGAGTGGATGGAGGTAATTGATCGAGTTGTACACCCTGAAAAGATAATGCCTGATTATCCCATGACAAAGCAAACTGGATACCCATGATATCTTGCTGGTCATCCGTACGTATTGGCAAACAAAAATGAGATCCATTAACTACCGTTGTATCAGGAATATATAGGTTTACAGGCTGGGGTTCATATGTTCGGAAAATAGTACCATGTATTACGGAGGGTACAATTAACGTATCCATGGTACTGGTAAATGTCGATTGGTTTCCGGTAATAGCTAAGATCGTATCAGGGCCATCCATTAAGGAGAAACAGGCAGCACCGAGATGATGAAACCCAGTGGGTAATATGGTGTCAATCACTATGGTAGCGGATGAGGATACCACATTTACGGAAGATGCAGGTATGTGAGGTGACCAATGGGACCAACTGACCTGAGCACTATCCCATAGTAAGGTTAGGTTGGCTTCTTTAATCCTCTGAATCACTTCGAGTTGAACCGGTAAGCATACGGTATCGGTATTATTACCAGTACGGGCGGCTATTACGATTTGATTTTTTTCAGGAGCATCCTTAGGACAAAAGGCTGAGGTAATGCCATCAAATATCTGGGTGCAACCCGAATTATTGGTTGCCGATACGGAATAAATGGTGCGGGTTGGAAAGTTAAAAGCTATACTTTGGCCATAACCAGATTGGCCATTTGACCCTAGGAAGGCTATTTCTTCATTGATTTCGTTTCGTAACATAATACGAACGGAATCCTTCGTTTTGCAGGTCTCTTCGAGTTGAATATTAAGTGGTTTTTCTTTATTTGATTGGATTTCATAGGTGCTGGTTCTGTGCATACCGCTGGCATCCGTAATGGTGAGTTGATATATGCCGGCGGGTAATTCTGAAAGCATTTCTTTGTTACTGGAAAACCCGTTGGGTCCTGACCATATATACGTATAAGGCGATATACCGCCTGCAGGGGTACTGCGAATAGTGCCACGTGTAATACTACATGCGCCTTCATTACGGACACAAGTTTCATGTAAGCGGATCATTGGCCCCATCGTTGCAATTTGGCCATCTATTAAAGTAGGAATTGGTGCAGCTTTAGAATGAGCAGGATCGTAAATAATTTCGGTAGGGGAACCACCAGTAAAACGGATACCTGTTTGCCCGGTGAATGATGGGTGAAGCGAAAAACACAAGCTAAATAAGGCCGTACTATCGGGTAGGTCCAATGGTTCTAGAAAAGCCGAAAACCATGACATAGTTACTGCTCCCATCGGGTTAGCTGCAGAAATGGGCGTGAAGTTATTGCTGCCCAGATTAGGTAAATTGAAGTGGGTAATATCAAGGAGTCGAACCTGTGTAGTATCCCAGGTGATCTTGGTCTGCAAACCAATCATTTCTCGGAGATCATCCGCTCGAACGGCTAAAGTTACCGTATCACCAGCTGCGGCAATAGTTTCTCCAATATATAAACGAGGACAAGTGAATTCATCCTGGGCCTGCATGTCATAACAAAGCCACAAGATTAGAAAGAAAGGGATAAATAATCGTTTCATTTATCAGTTTTTAGGATTTTTTTCTACAAACAAGGGGTAGTGTAAATGTATTTAAATAAAAAAACAGGAATAATAGAAATATTATAAAATGCTTTCTGTTGGGTAAGAGGTGATTCGACTTTTATACCTGTATTTTAATGATATTGAATGTTTTATAAAATTTTTTTTGCATAAAATATTCTGTAAAGAAAAATAATGTGCTTTTTCCAGGATGATTAACGGAGGAGGGGGTACATAGTGGCCACTAGGTAGTCTCTAGTTTTGTTGATGTTTACTGGAAGTTATTTTTATTGGTAGATAGTATGGCAAGGACTTCTTTCGCTTTGGTTCCGCATCTTTGCAGGCATACTGATTATACAGGGATTTTGGAACGATAAATAAGATGTTTACAAAGTCAGGATTATCTGGTTCGTATGCGCCAATCATTGCGGCTTATGTATGATAGGGTATACCCCACGAGCGTACAACGCAAATCATGGAGTGGTGTGATCGTAGTAAGGCACGATCTAAGGATAGTTATGAGGTGTTGTAATCCCCAGGAAAATTTCTTTCAGATTAATCAAAAAACGGGAGGTTTACATTAATATAACATAAAAGCTGAGTAGTTCGAGCAGGCATATAGTTGGATGGCAAATGCCGTATTTACCTCCTTCGTAAGGATATAAAATGTACACGTAATGGATCAGAACCAATAATGGTTATGGTATTTATTTACCTTTTCCTTGCAGGACGACTAGAATCGTATAAAATAGGATTTTAAAGTCAAGCGCCAATGACATATTTTCGATGTATAGAATATCGAATTTCAACCGTTGGATCATTTGGCCAACATTACTTGCATAGCCATATTTTACTTGTCCCCAAGAGGTGATGCCAGGACGAACTTTAAGGAGGTGTTTGTAATGGGGCGCTTCTTTTACAATTTGATCAATATAAAATTGGCGTTCTGGTCGGGGTCCTACTAGGGACATATCCCCACGCAGTACATTCCAGAATTGGGGTAATTCATCCAAGCGCCACTTGCGCATGATGGCCCCCCAGGGCGTGCAGCGGTTATCGTTATCTTTGGATAGTTGTGGACCATTTTTTTCGGCATCCATTCGCATAGAACGGAATTTATATATCATAAAAGGCTCCCCCAGGATACCAACGCGTTCTTGTTTGAAAAAGATAGGGCCTGGAGAGGAAAGCCGTACTCGGATAGCAATAAATGCATACAAGGGAGCTAATAGCATCAACATAATAAGAGATACGACCACATCTATTCCTCGTTTAATCAGCCGCTGCCATTTAGGTAAGAGTTCCTGACGAATCTCGATTAGTACCGCACCATAAACGTGATTCATTTTTACGGTTCCCAGCATGATGTCATACATATCGGGAATAATTTTTACCAGCACTTGTCGATTAAAATCAAATAAGACGTTCAAGATTCGGCGCAGTCGACTATGTTCGGATGTTTCGATAGCGATGATTGCTTCTTCAACTTGATAATCAGCAATGACATGAGCAAGTTGGTCTACTTTTCCCAATTTGGGAATTTGGGTAATAAGCGCATTATTGCTGTTGCCATTGGTATCGATAAAGCCAACGAATTTATGGCCCAATTTTTTGGTACGAGCCATTAGTTCTGTGTACAAGTCGACCGCATTACGATTACCACCAATCATTAGGGTATTAAAAGTGATTTCACCTGATTTCAAACGGCGACTCGCTTGTGTCAAAATAACCATTCGCACAAATGCGGTTAGGGTGAAATGCATTAGAAATAAGGTGATAAATGATCGGTAGTAGGTACGATAATCTGTCGCAAAGTCATCGATGATGAGGGTAAAGAAAATAATAGCGACGCCGAAGAAACTCAGAAATAATGTACGGGCAAGGGTTGCCAGACGAGAAACGCGATAGATATCAGTATATTGATCGAATACAGAATAGAATACAAACCACCCCATGGGCACAGCAGCGAGTCCGAACCAAAGATTCTGGTCTTTTAAAATAGATACATCAATAGGAGTGCCTTCCATATGGGTACGGTACAAAAAGAAAGTGCCCCAAACCATCAAAGCAATGACTACATCCATCATCTTATAGAAGTTGGTATGCCTTTTGCGTCGTCGCTTCATTGTTTGTCCGGCATGACGATTTTCTGCTTTATTCGAAGTGAACAAGCTTGAAGTTGTCAATACGGATTTTTGCGGCGTTCCTGGTGAGTGTACCATCTGTCTGTGTTGGTAAGGTGGTTTGTAAAATGAGTTCAAATTCATCGCCCTCGCTATTGGCGATCGCTGCACTTAAATTGAAATAGATTTTCTTCCATTCTTCTGACGGGTTAAACCCTGCGACATATTTAATTTCCAGAGGTATTTCTGATCCTGTATTATAGGCTACAACGCCGAACTGCACGGGTGCTTCGGAGCGAAAGTCCATTTCCAGATAAACAGGGATACCCCCATCCTGTAGGTCTCGGAATCGGCGAATAGAAGCCAGTTCCGCTACGGGTGCATCCTTAGTGAGTTCAATGAGCCCTCCAAACTCACCTTCAAAGGCAGCTTCTCTTGCTGGGCGTAAGCGGTTAGCTGAGGTACCGGTAATAACTTCTTGGAATACCGTCAGTCCGGTTTCGTAATTTTCAATCAAAGGGAAAGCAGTATTGGATCTGTATCTGAGGCTATTGTCCAGGGTGTCCGTGTTATTGGGTACTAAATCTATTGATCGTGATATAGGCGCATAGAAAGGGTAGATATCGGGTGTGGATGACACACCATTATCCCGAATACCTGCTTCCAGTCGGATAGTAGTACCTATGTTGGCAGGAACTGGCACCGTGGATGGTACGGAAAAAGCACCATAAAATTCGTCATCAATAAATATCCAGCCTTCAGTAATATTAGTAGAGGCACTACCTTCTCTGGAAGCATTGGTGGATAGTGTTAGTTCCTGTAAGTGCACATACGACGGTATTTCTGCTTCCAGACTGTCCAGATTACAGCTACTTGTGCTGACCATTATCAGTACGAGTCCAATCAGGACATGCATGTCAGGAAAAAGGTAATATGTTTGGTACGTATGCCGCATGTTGATTTAGGAGGGTATTTGTGCTTTTTGTTCTGAAATAACCTGTATAATCTGATGGGCCAATTTTAGCGCGCTGTATCCATCCTCTATTGCTACTTTCGGACGGGTATTATGAATGATACTATCTGCAAATGTTTCTAGCTCCATTTTTATAGCATTCACGGATGCAATATCAGGCATATCGATGGTTATATATTTTTTCCCTTTGGGGGTATCTAGTTCCATCATATGCTGTTGCTCGGATTGTGGTTGGTCATAAAGCCGAACTACCTGTGCTTGCTTTTCTAGAAAATCAAGGCTTATGTAGGCATCTCGTTGGAAAAGGCGCACCTTTCGCATTTGTTTCAGCGATATTCTACTGGCGGTCAGATTGGCTACGGCACCATTTTCAAATTCCAGCCGGACATTGGCAATATCAGGAGTATCACTCACTACAGCTACTCCATTGGCATGTACCTGACTGACTTCCGACTGCACCATATTGAGAACTATATCGAGGTCATGGATCATCAAATCGAGGATAACCGAAACGTCCGTACCTCTCGGATTAAAAATGGCCAAGCGATGTGCTTCAATGAAAACGGGGTCCAAATCCATACCACCTAAAGCTAACAAGGCTGGGTTAAAGCGCTCTACATGACCAACTTGTACTTTAACCTGATGGATACGACTCAATTCGATAAGTTTTTCGGCTTCTTCGACGGTTTGGGTAAGGGGTTTTTCAATAAAAACATGTTTTCCTGCCTGAATAGCTAGGCTAGCCATGTCGAAGTGTGCTGGGGTTGGGGTAACAATATCTATAACGTCAACCGCTTCAATGAGTGCTTGCGGACTCGGAAATGCTGGTATGTTATGCATTTCGGCTACTTTTTGAGCTTGGTCAGAATCAGGTTCAAAAAAGCCAACCAACTCATAATGATCGGAAGCCAAGGCAATACATTTTAAATGAATTTTACCTAAGTGTCCCGCTCCCAAAACGCCGATCTTTAGCATTTGTTATTCGTTTTTCAATTTCTTGGTTAGTATGTACTATACGTCACGGAAGTACATCAAAACGCCTCCAAATAAAGTAATCAATAATATCAGCACAGTAGCCATTTTCATGGAATACCGCACATGACGGCAAAAAACACCAATTTCATCCTGAAAGTCTGGATATTTCGGATAAATCTCTTCTTCCATTTTCTGGCGGTTGAAGAGGTGTTTTGCTCCAAATTCTATCCGGTTTTTTACTAATACCCGATACGTACGCATAACCCTAACTCGAAAGTACAGGTTGAGAAACAGCATCGCCAGAAACAATCCAATGATGATGGATATCAACAGTATATACATGTAGCCACTCTTTTGGGCAAAAATAGAAAATGTTATGTCGGATTCTAACAGCAATGCACCTGTAGTAGATAATATGGTTTTACTTCAGTGAGGGCTGATTGATCTTTCATGAACAAGACCCCGCCAAAGATGAAAACGCTGCCTAAACTACATGTAAAATTGAGGTTATTTTTTGGTCAGGCTAAATGGATATTTTACTACAGTCTTTTTCATTGCCTAGCTCACCTGATTTTAGGCCTCAATACCTGCTTTCTGCTGGATAAAATCTATTTTGAGACAAAATGTAAAATATGTCTGATCAAAACCTTGATTTTGTTTTTCGAACGCTCGATCAGAGCCGAACCAATATGGTGAAACTATTATCCCGATTTTCTCCTGAGCAATTAAATGCCATTCCTAATGGATTTTCTAATAATTTGATTTGGAATGCTGGCCATGTGGTTGTAACCCAGCAATTGTTGGTGTACAAACTAGCTGGATTACCTCTATTGATTGATGAGGAATGGGTGGATAAATACCGAAAAGGTTCCAAGCCAGATGGGAATGTTGGGGAATCAGACATAGCAGCTATTATCGCTAGTATGCATGACACGGTGAAGCAAACAAAGGCCGATTGGCAAGCGGGAAAGTTCAAGGATCAGTCTTTTACAGCATATACAACGAGCTATGGCATCACCCTCGAGCAAGCAGATAATGCCATTACCTTCAATAATACCCATGAAGGCCTTCATTTAGGGGCAATGATTGTATTGGCTAAAATGGTGTAATTACTAGGACTTGAAACAAATCTAGATTTAGGTTCCAGATATTTCTCAGAATAATCCTTGGATAATGAACTAGCTGTAATGGCATCGGGGCATGAGCGATTGCCCCGATGCGCATACTACTGTAAAAAGAAAGTATCTTCTTTCTGCAAAGCGAATAGCTAGTAATAGAAATGCGTAGTAAGAAACCAGAAAATCGAAAATTTACTGGAATTCGTATCCACGCCTAATGTATGATATACATCCAATTTGTGTTCTATCAAAACTAGGATAGTAATGATTGTAATTTCATAGCTACGCCCATATCACCACTCACTTTGATTTTTCCACTCATAAAAGCATTCATGGGATTTAATTCCCCTTGTAATAAAGCAAGAAAATCGTCTTTTGTGATGGAAATGGTACAATCGGCATCACCGTCATCGGTTGATACGGTATTACTATCGCCATTTCCATTCAAAAGAATAGATTCGTCACCCATTTGAAACTTTAGGGTGTTGCCGAGTGGGGATGCTTTCTCAGCTCTGGCTTTGATTTGGTCAACTACTTCACTAAGATTCATAACAGTTCCGTTTTGGTTTGGTATTGAATTTGATTTAGAATGATCTGGTTTTTGTTGGGTGTCATATTGTTGGTCATCAATGACCATCTTGGCAATGATTTCCCGCATAATTTCTGAGGTGCCACCGCCAATGGTTCCGATACGACTATCGCGGAACATTCGAGCGATCTTATACTCTTCCATATACCCGTATCCTCCAAAAAACTGAAGGCATTGATAAGTGGTTTTATCTGATAACTCTGTGGCTAATAATTTAGCCATAGAGCATTCTTTTACGGCGTATTTACCATCTTGATGTAATTGAGCACAGTGATAAATGAACGCCTGCGTACTTTCAATTTCAGCACTTAGCTGGGCGACCCGGTGGCGTAGTACCTGAAACTTATTGATCGGACGACCGAATGCTTTTCGTTCTGACATATATTGCAATGCGTATTCCAGAGCATGGCGACTACCTGCCACGGCACTGATTGCACCGGCTAGTCTCTCTAATTGTAGGCCTCCCATTAGATAATAAAAACCCATTCCTTCCTCTCCGATCAGGTTCTCAACTGGAACGCGAACTTCGTCAAAATTAATCTCTGCTGTATCCGAAG
>JABSSK010000212.1 GCA_013214265.1 Saprospiraceae bacterium
ACTGGCTAAAAGTACAATTGATTGGTACCCAGTCGGAATCTAGCGGTATAGGTTCTCGTATCGAAGCCTTTGTTGACGATCATTTGATCGTAAGGGAAATTTACGGCGGTAGTAGTCATGCATCTCAAAACTCTACCATTGCGCACTTTGGTCTGGCCGACTATACTAATCTCGATTCTCTAATAATCAAGTGGAGTAGCGGTAACACCCAAGTATTATACGATGTTGAAGTCAATCAAATGCTTGCAGTAACCGAAATTATTAACAACGAGCCCAAACCAGTTGATAAGAGTACTTTGCTTCTCGTTCCCAATACCTTCCGAGACGAACTCGTTATATCCTATGAGCTACCTCGGTTCCAAGCTATGGATATCACTGTTTTTGACGTACAAGGCAAAATGGTGCGTAAGCTTACGCGGGCTGGAGCCGGTGCCGTTGGTAATTTTACTTGGAATGTACCTGCAGATATTCCCGATGGCTTGTACTTCTTTGTTCTGCGTACCGACAACGGATACCATGTAGCAAAGGGAATAAAAAATTAAACCCTATATAGAATGGAGGCTCGATTTCACTGAATGAGCCTCCATTAAAAAAATATGCGTAACAATTGGTTGTAAAAGCAAAATGGATACTTGTCTTATTAGGATTAGGAGTGGGTACAAGTCTGCTAGGGCAATCCTTTATACAAAGACTAACTAACGGCAGCATTTCGGTAGGCCAGAAAGTAAGCCGTTTTCAGAATGGTGATTTGCTCATAGGTGACTCTTCTTTTGAAAGCTCAACTGGTGATGATACGGAAGCTGTTTTCCTGACCCGCATGGACCCCTGTGGGCTGGTAGTCTGGTCAAAATCCTATGAAAAAAACGGTATCCAGCTATTATTCACCGACTTCAAAATTAATGCACAAGATGATATTTTTGTTTTTGGTAGTGCTAATGATGGAATCAGATCATTTCTTTTTTTGATGCGTGTTGACGCACTAGGCGAGAAAGAAGATTTCATTTTTTTTGAAAGCGACTCACCCAATCACTCTTCCTTCTCCATGGATATGCGTAATGATCAAATTCTGGTCTGGGGATCTATTTTAAAAATTGGTCAGCCCCGATCTGGATTCGTCGCCGTTTTCAATTCCAACTTCAACGTCCAATGGGCCAAAATTATCTCGCCTTTTACTTTTGAAGGGACCGTTACTTTTACTGCTCAGGATCAAATCTTGGGCCGAACGGGTGCTTTTTTCTATGCACTCGACCTCCAAGGCAATCTGCAATGGTCTAAAAATTTTGATTATAATTTAAATCATACGCCTATCGGTGGGCCCCATGCTGTCTCGGGGGGATATGTATTCCAAGCACTCTTTCAGGATAAAGCCTTCTTTTTCAAAATCAACGCTAGTGGTCAACTCATCTGGCAATCCGAACAATTCGGCTCCTCCTCATTCCCTGCAGCAATCCAAGAACTGAACGGAGGTGAAATCTTGGCACATTACAGTGCGCCCGATGGCGTGGGTAATAATTTATTCCAACAAAAACTTACTTCCTCCGGTAGCATCCAGGAGCGAATGAAACTAGATACAGATGCCTTTTTCAATGTGGGCTCTGTTTCGCATGCTGTCAGATCTGATGGCTTCATTAATGTAGTTGGTAACCGGGATGCCTTGACCGACAATAGTATTGAAAGAACAGATCTACTCCTGCAGTACCAACTCAATCGGAACCCATTGTCTTGCTTTCAATGGATAGATGACACTAACCTTGAACCCAATAACTACATCCTCACTTTCCCTGACTTTTCAACCAGTATTGCACCTGTAAATCTTGACCTCAGACCACAGGGAGGCATCATGGTTAATACCTTGGAAACGCCTTTTAACGAAGTGTGCAGCTCCGCCCCTAAAGCAGATACGGTTCTCGTAGATACAACCCTTTCCTGCAAACAAAACTGGAAAGTTACCCTACCTTCCGATGAGTTCTTCTGGCAAGACGGGCTGTCTTCATCACAGCGAACCATAAAAGCTTCAGGAACTTTATTTGCCCTTAATGACAATTGTACGAACCGGATAGTGTACGCTTATCAGCTCGAACGAGGTGTTTGTGACTGTGACGTATATCTACCTAATGCCTTCAGTCCCAATGGAGATGGCAGCAATGACATACTTCAATTATTCTCGGATTGCCCTATTATAGCACTATCCACTTCCGTCTTCGACCGCTGGGGAAACCTGATTTTCCAAAGTGAACGTACAGAAGAACCATGGAATGGAGAAGTCGTTAATGGAGAAGCCAGAATGGGAATTTATGTCGTTCGTGTAGAGTATGTTTTAAGAACAGACTCCGGAGATGAGCAAGAAGGCTCATATACTAATGAAGTATTACTATTAAGATAATTCTTTTTACCCATGAAAACTGTACTTCCTTTTCAACGCCTACCAAGAAAGCAAGCCACCTTTATTTGTTTGCTCTTTTTATTTAGCTGTATAACGGAAAATTCCGAAGACTCTTCTCTTGATATGCAACCAGCCGAACGAGAGTACCAACTCGTTTGGAGTGATGAATTTGATATTGACGGCCGACCAGACCCTAGCAAATGGACCTACGAACAAGGCTTCGTGCGCAATGAGGAGTTTCAGTGGTATCAACCTCAAAATGCTTTTGTTGAAGATGGCCTTTTGGTTATTGAAGGGCGCAGGGATACCATCCTAAATGATCAATACGAAGCAGGTAGTGATGACTGGCGGAAAAACAGAAAAGAAGCCTACTTTTCGTCGGCTTGCGTTACAACGAAAGACCTAGCCAGCTGGCGTTATGGTATTTTCGAATTCAAAGCACGAATCAAAACCGAGGAAGGCCTCTGGCCTGCTATCTGGTCATTAGGTCTGGGGCACGAATGGCCCATTGGTGGAGAAATAGATATTATGGAATTCTATGATGAAAAGATCCTGGCAAATGTCGCTTGGGCCTCTGCCCAGCGCTGGACACCTATCTGGGACAGCTCCCGGAAGCCGGTAGCCAGCTTTAATGACCCAGAATGGTCAAATAAGTTTCATATTTGGAAAATGGAATGGACAACAAACTTTATAAAACTTTATCTTGACGATCAGTTGTTAAATACAACATCTTTGAATGATACCTATAACAGGAGGGGGGATGTTGAAAATCCCTTCCGGGAAACTGTTCATTACTTGCTGCTTAATCTGGCAATAGGTGGTCGCCAAGGTGGTGATCCCTCTGGTACAGAATTCCCTACACGGTATGAAATTGATTACGTCAGAGTTTACCAAAAGCAATAATTAATTTGTATTAGGAAGATGAATGATACCCAAACAAGATCAAAATTAATCCCAGTTTTATTAATACTTTGTTTTCTACCTTTCGGAAAAACAAATGCTCAACATTCTGTAGCCCGAAAATGGAATGAAGTATTACTAGAAGCTATCCGGAATGACTTTGCGCGACCAACTGTCCACGCTAGGAATCTATTTCATACATCTGTAGCCATGTATGATTTGTGGGCTGTCTTTGATGAAACAGCTGACCCCTACTTTCTGGGGAATTTAGGTGGTGATTTTAATTGTCCTTTCGATGGTATGCCCATGCCTACCAACACGCAAGCTGCACAAGAAGAAGCTATTAGTTATGCCTGTTTCCGGCTGTTACAACATCGATTCGTATTTTCCCCAGGTGCTAGAGAATCGTTCCCAATCATTGATAGCCTAATGGCCGAACTGGGGTATGACCCAGCCATTACTACCGTTGATTATTCCACCGGTTCCCCAGCAGCACTAGGTAACTACCTTGCGCAAAGACTCATTATCTACGGTTTGCGTGATGGCTCTAATGAAGTCATGGACTAGGCCAATACATCATATACTCCGTTTAATGGCCTTTTAGCGCCCGCAAGGCCTGGATCTCAGGATATTACCGACCCCAATCGTTGGCAGCCATTGGTGTTTGACTTCTTTGTCGATCAGGCTGGCTTTGAAATACCTGGTGGCGCACCCGAATTTTTGAGCCCCGAATGGGGTAAAGTAGCACCTTTCTCCCTTTCTGCTGATGATCTCACAATTTACAATCGAAACGGAGAAGACTACTTCGTCTATCACGATCCAGGTGCACCAGCTTATCTCCAGCAAGATGGTAATGGCTCTTCCGATGACTATAAGTGGAACCATAGTCTGGTATCTATTTGGTCCTCACATCTGGACCCGACCGATAATGTCATGATCGATATTTCTCCGGCCTCCATCGGTAATTTAGATATCGCTAATTTTCCAACTACTCTTGCAGGTTTAAGGGATTTCTATCAATTAGAAGACGGTGGGGACCCAGGACAAGGGTATAATCTGAACCCATACACCCAGCAACCCTATAGCCCTCAAATAGTACCCAGAGCCGACTACGCAAGGGTTCTCGCAGAATTCTGGGCAGATGGCCCTGATTCAGAAACACCTCCCGGCCACTGGTTTACGATCTTGAACACCGTCAATGATCATCCATTGCTCGAAAAGAAATTCAAGGGGCAAGGCCCTGTCCTGAATGACCTAGAATGGGACGTAAAAGCTTACTTTACCTTAGGCGGAACCATGCACGATGCCGCTATTTCAGCTTGGGGAATAAAAGGATGGTACGATTACATCCGGCCCATCTCCGCCCTCAGATATATGGCTGACCAAGGGCAATCCAGTGATCCTGATTTACCTAACTATTCTCCAGCTGGCATACCTTTGCAGGACGGTTATATCGAATTAGTATCCGAAAATGACTCCTTAGCAGGAAGCCAAGGCGAACATATAGGCAAAATTAAACTGTACGCCTGGAGAGGACCCGATGCCATTGATGACCCTACCATTGATGTGGGCGGCGTAGACTGGATTCTTGCCGAAAACTGGTGGCCATATCAAAGGCCTTCTTTTGTAACACCTCCTTTTGCAGGTTATGTGTCTGGACATTCAACCTACTCCCGGGCGGCCGCAGAAGTGCTCACATTATTTACCGGTGATGCCTACTTTCCCGGTGGTCTAGGTGAATTTATTGCAGAAAAAGATTCATTCTTAGTCTTCGAAAAAGGCCCCAGCACAAATATGGTCCTACAATGGGCTAAATATTATGATGCCTCCGACCAATGCAGCCTATCCAGAATCTGGGGGGGCATACACCCACCCGTTGACGATATTCCAGGTCGACTGATAGGCCATGAGGTGGGAAGAGATGCGTTTCAGTATGCAGAGCAATTCTTTAACCAGAGTACAACTCCTACAAACGATCCGTTATCCGAAATGAACTTAAAAGTATTTCCAAACCCCGCCGTAGATATGGGTAATCAAACAACAATCTACACAAATAGCACCATCGGAGACAATGCTTTTTGGACATTAACCAGCTTACAAGGGCAAGAACTACATCGCGGAAATATAGCATCGGGAACTAGCAACTTCCTTTTACCAACTCAGCATGTTCCAGCAGGATTTTATCTGCTGAATGTGTATTCCGGAAGCAGTAAAGGGACCGCAAAAATAATCGTTCAATAAAAAATTAGAATCCATGCTATGTCATGGGATCCCACGCTACATCAAAAACAAAATGCTGACTAACAGCTTATAGCAGCTACGAAATAAAGGTGTGGATGCAGTACCATGTGTATACTGCCCACCCTTATTGGGCTACTCGATATCTCCAGAAGTAGGTCATGATTCAGTGCGGTATAGATGGTTATTATCCAAAACCGAATCGCTATAATTACTCAGCTTGAATGTATCTCTCCAGAGCTGAATTATTAGGTGATGAGGGTAATAAAATGTAAGCCTTCCAATCCATAGACGCTTCCGTTGATCATCTGTAATTTATAGCCTTCACTCCCTCCGATTTAAGCCAAATAATGATTATTTTAAAGGCAATGACATCTTGTTAAGTGCAGGACAATCCATTCCCTGCAATAGGTATTATTTTATCATCAAAACGAAAATACTGTGCTAGCTACCCACCCTATCCAATTCAAATTACTATCTGCGATAATCGTTACTACATTAATGGTTGCTTGCACATCACAACCAGTAACCGATCCATCGGATCCTGAAGTACCCAATATTGTTATCATTTACGTCGATGATTTGGGATATGGTGATGTAGCCGCCTATGGTGCTACCGAACTGGCCACACCTAACCTGGACAATCTGGCCAATAATGGTGTTTTATTTACCAATGGATATGCATCCTCCGCTACCTGCTCTCCGAGTCGTTTTGCCCTGTTGACAGGCACCTATCCCTGGCGCAATGAACGAGCTAAGATTCTACCAGGTACGGCACCACTCCTTATAGATACAAATCAGCTAACCATTCCGAAAATGCTTAAAGCAAAAGGATACCATACCGGTATTGTTGGTAAATGGCACCTGGGGCTGGGTAATGGTCAGGTGAACTGGAACGACACCATAGCTCCTGGCCCCAATGAAGTAGGGTTCGACTATTCTTACATTATGGCTGCGACCCAAGATCGGGTACCTACGGTCTATATTGAGAACGGAATGGTGGTAAATCTGGATCCCAATGATCCTATAGCCATCAATTATCAGGAAAATTTTGCTGGTGAACCCACTGGTCTGGATAATCCAGAATTATTGAAAATGAAATGGCACCATGGCCACAACAGCAGTATCGTCAACGGTATACCTCGAATCGGTTATATGAAAGGCGGAGCGTCCGCAAAATGGATTGATGAAGATATGGCAGATACCTTCTTAGTAAAAGCACAGCAATATGTTGAGGACCACCAAAACGAACCCTTCTTCTTGTATTATGCCCTCCAGCAACCTCATGTCCCACGTACACCCCATCCGCGGTTTGTTGGGCAAACCGGTATGGGACCTCGAGGAGATGTAATCGCTGAACTCGACTGGTGCGTAGGCGAATTTTATAAAACATTGGACTCCCTCGGATTGCTCGAGAATACCCTAATCCTTTTTTCAAGCGATAATGGTCCAGTACTCAATGATGGGTATTTTGACGATGCCGTAGAAAAACTGGGTAACCATACCCCTTCTGGTCCACTTCGTGGTGGCAAATACAGCCTCTTCGAAGCAGGTACCAGAGTACCATTTATTACCTATTGGAAAGGAAAAATTGAACCTAAAAAATCGGACGCTTTAGTTTCCCAAATTGACTTTATGTCATCGCTAGCTGCACTCGTTGGGAGTAATGACTTGGGCCCAGATAGTCAAAACCTCTTAGAGGTATTCTTAGGCAGTCAGGACCAAGGGCGGGAGTCACTCATCCTTGAAGCAACAACCCGAACCGCTTTCCGCAAAGGAGACTGGGTGCTCATCCCTCCTTATGGTGGCCCGGCTGTCAATAAAATGGTGAATATTGAACTCGGAAATATGAAAGCATTCGGACTATATCATCTGAAAAATGATCTCAGTCAGCAAACCAATCTAGCCGATCAAAACCCAGAAAAACTCCAGGAAATGATCGCGGATTTCGAAGCCATTCGTGGCACCAACTACAGTAATACCGGCAAACTTGAGTTGAAATAAACACGAGTTAATCTCTTTTTGTCCAGTAAAAGGATGCACTAAAATCATCATGCCTTATGCAGCAATATGCCTTTTTATTACCGATACTCATTATGCTTTATGGATGCCAATCTATGGTAACCGAAGAACAGCCACCTAACATTATTGTTATTCTGGCCGATGATGCAGGATATGCTGATTTTGGATTTATGGGAAGCAATGACTTGCTGACCCCTCATTTAGATGCACTGGCTGAGTCGGGTGTGATCTTTACCGATGCCCATACTAGTGCATCTGTATGCGCACCCTCTAGGGCTGGCCTCATGTCAGGACAATACCAACAACGCTTTGGTTTTGAATGCAATGATATACCCCAAGACTCCGGTCTATCCCTTGATGAACAAACGATGGCATCAGCCCTCAAACCTAAAGGATATCATACCGTAGCAATAGGTAAATGGCACTTGGGCCTTAGTGATCCTTACCACCCTAACGAAAGAGGATTTGATGAATTTTATGGATTCTTATCTGGCGCTCGGTCCTATTTCTCCAACAAGCGAGATGATCAAGAAGGACACCCCAATGCTATGCTTTTCAATCAGGAACGTATTGATTTTTCGGGTTACCTAACCGACGCTTTGGGTGACCACGCAGTTACCTATATTGAACAGCATAAATCCGCCCCCTTTTTCATGTACCTATCATTC
>JABSSK010000213.1 GCA_013214265.1 Saprospiraceae bacterium
CGAAGCAATACTTTTACTTTTTGGTAATCTGTCACCTACCCTCATACCTAGCACCTTCCAGCACCTGAATCCGACCGGTATTAATATTTCCGATGACTAACGCACTACTTTCCAGGGTGAGCAAACCCATTACCTCTAGGTCTCCATCTACATGACCCATGATAACCGCATCCTGTGCTTTGAGGTTGCCTTCCAGTCTTCCTTGAGGACCGACAATCATTTTCTTTTCGCAATGGAGATCACCATGTACGGTACCATCTAATCTGATACTTTCTTTGGAATGAAAATTACCTTCTATCTTTGTACCACTAGAAATAACACAATTTTTGCCATCGCCGAAAGAGTTGGGGGCAGTTAGGGTACGTGGTTGTTCTTTTGTTGCTTTTGCGGTTGCCATGGAATTACAGGTTATAGTTAATAGAAGAACTATATAGCCCTTTCGAATATTATTCGAAAAAGAAAAAAAATAACATAAATATGTTATCGATCCGTAGTGAAGGGAAAAATTCTGAATTGTACTGATCGGCAAAATACATATATTACATATTTTATCATAGTTATGTCTGTACTTATTTTAGCGATCGAATCCTCTTGCGATGACACATCGGCTGCGGTTGTTCGTGATGGAGTGGTTTTGAGTAATTGTGTTGCGAGTCAGGAAGCGCATCGTCTATATGGTGGGGTTGTGCCTGAGGTGGCATCCCGGGCACATCAGGTACATTTAATTCCGGTGGTAGATCAGGCATTAAAAGAAGCGGTCATAGAAAAAACTGCCCTTTCTGCCATTGCTTTTACGCGGGGACCAGGGCTTATGGGTTCACTCATGGTAGGCGTTTCTTTTGCTAAAGCCATGGGATTAGCACTACATATACCCCTGATTGATGTAAATCATATGCGTGCGCATATTCTTGCCCATTTCGCGGAAGACCCCAAACCAGAATTTCCTTTTCTGAGCCTAACCGTTTCGGGTGGACACACACAACTGGTAGTCGTGCGGGACTTTTTTGAAATGACCATAATTGGCCAAACCATTGATGATGCTGCCGGTGAGGCTTTTGACAAAACGGGTAAATTACTTGGCCTAGATTATCCAGCCGGACCCCTAATCGACCAACTGGCTCAAAATGGGCAGCCAAAATTTCCTTTTCCCGAACCTAAAATTGAAGGGCTTGACTTTAGCTTTAGTGGCCTAAAGACATCTATCCTTTATTTTTTGCGGAAGCAAATCAAAGCGCAACCTGATTTTATTCAGGAAAATCTTGCCGACATATGTGCTTCCGTACAACATCGTATAATCACTATTTTACTCAACAAATTGGAACAAGCTGTAGCCCAAACCGGCATCAAACGCGTAGCGCTAGCCGGAGGAGTTTCAGCAAATTCCGCATTACGTGATGGCTTAAAAGAAAGAGCTCTGGCCAATCAATGGGAAGCCTTTGTCCCCAAATTTGCTTATTGCACAGATAACGCAGCGATGGTTGGTGTCACGGCATATTACAAGTACTTGATTGGTCAATTTGCAGCTCAAGACGTAGCGCCTTCACCACGATTATCGATGACTCTTTAGCACCATCCTATTGCAATTGGCCCCTGAGCGGGTATTCGCTTTCGCAAAAAGGCAAGTATTTCTATTTCTTGTATGCTTGACCATGCCCGAATGGCTGTGTATTTTCCACTCGCTTTTGGTTAGCCGAGCATTGGTTGTAATTTAGGTGAGCAACTATAATAGATTTACTTCAATGCATGCTAGCGATAAAACTAGTGTTTAAGTTCGCCCTTTTTATAGCCTTAAACACATAATACTATTCCTTGCAAAAAATAGGGCACTACCCTACTCTTCTTTATACCAGTTAAAGTATTCGATCCAGAACATAACTTATGCGTAATTTGACTATGTTGGTTTATTATTCCTATCATAAACCCAAAAACAACTATGAGTACCAGTGAAATCGGTCTGTTTTTACTTTTTTCGGCTATAGCAGCGATTCCTTTGATAATCAGTTTGCGTTTGCTCAAAAAGCGCAAAGCGCAAATGAAGAAGTTACAAGAGATCAAGGACAGAATTATTGAACTTTCAAAAGAAAAACAACAAAACCAGAACAAAAAAAAGAAGTAACTAGCCTTGAAAAGAAATTCTGTACTGATACCCTTTTAGGTATCCGACATATCAGGGTGCTACCTTTTGGAGTGCATCTTAGGGTTCCCAGGTAGTAATCTGATCACTTGCATTACTTCGGGAACGGATTGTACTCTTTTTATCGGTAAAGTTGACAATTAATTCAGCCATTGCATTCAGGTGGTTCCAAGTGAACCGATAAGTTTCATCCCCAGATGGTGTAATGCGAAATTTTCCCTGAAACGCCGGATGATCGTTTCTAAAACGAATCAATTTGATTAACCTCTGGACGACTGGACGTTCTAATATAATTGGCAAGCGACTCTGATCAATGTAGGGACGGTTGATGTCACGTCCTGTACCCGTCTTTGCCAGCAGCTCCATATCATTGGTTTCTGCCAAAAATCCAGCATAATATATTTGCGGGATACCGGGCACAAAAAACTGTATCGCACGTGCTAGTATATAATCGCCCTCATTTCTGGCGAGGGCATCGAAGTACGTACAATTTACTTGGTATAGATCCAAATTGCTGGCTGCGGCACCAGTAGCTTTTCGACTTTCGCCACCTGTATTTTCGTGAATGGTTTCTACCATAAAATCAATATCTTCATCTGGCACCAGTCCTGGACGGTTCCCTTCAGAACCTATATCAACTACACCAATGCCATCATGGGTATCCAGAACAGTTACACAATTGCGTGGGCTTATTTCTAACCAACGATGTAAATATCTGCCTGTGCCTTTGAACAAAGCATGGAGCAGTAATGGAGGAAGTGCAAAGTCGTATACATAGGATACCTGCTTAGCAATTTCGATCTGAGTCTGAAAGTATGAGTGAATCTCCACGAGTACCTCGATGCCTTTTTTCTTTGCTTGATTTGAAAAATCATGAATAAATGCAAATGTTTCCGGGATCATGAAGCATGAAGTACCTGCTTTCTTTATAGCATAACCAGCAGCATCTAGTCGGACCATAGTAATGCCAGCTGACTGATACAATTTCAAAATAGCATCCAGATAAGCTTTCCCTTTGTCGTGATAAACATTAATATCTATCTGTTTGGGTGTAAAGGTTGTCCAGATAAGTCGTTCTGACCCATCCTGCATAGTGTAGCGACTTAGCGGGAATCCGGGTCGCGGCCGATAAATGGACATCAATTGCGTTTCGGTTGCTCCCATTGGGAACACGTCATCAAATGTCAAGAACAACCCATTGTAGTCTGACGCTACGCCTTTTTCCAGATAGTCCTGAAAAGCGGGGGAATCGCTAGAAACATGATTTACAATGATATCAGCCATTACATCCAGCTGCTGACTCAAGTTTTTGACTTGCTTCCAATTGCCTATTCGGGGATCGACTTTGAGGTGATCTGTAGGGTCAAACCCTGCGTCGGCGCCATCGATGGGATCAAAAAAAGGCAATACATGAATACCGCCAAAAATCCCTTTTAATGGTCCTTTCAATAGCTGTATTAGTTCTGTAAAACCTCCTCCTGTGAGGCGGTCAACATAAGTAATTAGTTGTACTTGATTTTTCATGCAGGCTATAACTATACGTAATGCTTTTAGTACCCAGCGTCAGGGCCAAAAAATAATAAAGTTTATGACTCTATCCACTGTCGAACGGGTTTTTTATCGTTAAAAAAAAGCTATCCGGCTATTGGGGAGAGTAAGGTGAAAAAAAATGAGTTACCTTCAGATATTCTGTTTAGTATGTAATTGTACGAATACAGATTGGCTTTTTTCGAAAAAGCTGTTATATATGAAAACTAGTACATTTGAATATGAAAAAACTAACATTCACTTTTTTGCTGCTTGCAATGGGTGTTTTCACCGCGCAAGCCCAACCCGAAGAGGTTGACGAAAAAGTAAATAAAGTCATTCGAAAGCATGGCCTTGAGGAGAGCAACGTAATGGAGATAGCTGGATTGATCACCGATGTGTACGGTCCGCGTTTAACGGGGTCGCCCATGCTTGATAAAGCAACCGAGTGGGCAATGTCCGAACTCAAGAGTTGGGGAATGGAGAATGTACATTTGGAAGAATGGGGCCCTTTTGGTCGCGGGTGGCAATTAAATCATTTTGAAATGCACGCGAAAGTACCAAACTATTTTCCTGTATTGGGATACCCCAAAGCCTGGTCGCCCAACACAGGAGAGGTATCAGGAGGTGTTGTATATCTGCAAGCCACAACCCTTTCTGATCTGGAAGCATACCGTGGTCAGTTATCGGGTAAATTTGTACTTATTGATACCACCCGAAACGTTGAGCAGCCTTTTGAAGCGAAGGGTTTACGACATGATGCTGAAAGTCTTTTACAGATGGCTAATGCACCCGCACCAGTACCTCGTCCACGCAGAAATTACAATCGACTAGGGGGCTTTCAGTTCAATAAAGCCCTTTGGAAAATGCTAACGGACGAACAGCCGCTTGCGGTTTTAGATCGCAGCTATAAAGGAGATTTTGGAACTGTTTTCGTGAGTGGTGCGCGTACTGC
The DNA here is from genome assembly GCA_013214265.1 of Saprospiraceae bacterium. GTDB lineage: Bacteria > Bacteroidota > Bacteroidia > Chitinophagales > Saprospiraceae > DT-110. The sequence continues at coordinate 4,617 of JABSSK010000213.1, forward strand.
CGAAGGGCGAGCCCAAAACCCAAACAACCCAGTTGTACCCCAGGTCACTCTTTCTATAGAGCATTACAATCGCATTTTCCGGATGGTACAGCAAGGTTTACCCGTCGAACTAACCATGGACCTACGAACAGAATATACCAATGAAGATGGTATGGAGCACAACATTATAGCAGAGATTCCAGGAACGGATCTTAAGGATGAAGTTGTTATGTTTGGTGCCCACTTCGACTCGTGGCATACCGGTACCGGAGCCACAGACAATGGTGCTGGATCAGCTGTCATGATGGAAGCTGCCAGAATTGTATTGGCGACCATTCAAGAAACGGGCATACAGCCACGTCGTACGCTTCGTCTGGCCCTTTGGACCGGTGAGGAACAGGGACTTTTCGGTTCCAGAGGTTACGCTAAAGCACATTTCGCTGATTTTCCACCTGACAGTTATACGCCACAATCTTTAAAACCTGAACAAGAAAAAATCTCAGCTTACTACAACCTGGATAATGGTACGGGTCGTATTCGAGGGGTCTATCTACAAGGAAATAGTGAAGTAGCTCCTATATTCAGGTCATGGCTACAGCCTTTTAAAGATCTTGATGCTAATACCATTACCTTGAGCAATACAGGTGGTACGGATCACCTCGCATTTGATGCGGTGGGTATTCCAGGTTTCCAATTCATACAGGATCCCATGGCCTATTTTGCACGCACCCATCATTCTAACATGGACAATCTCGATCAGTTATCTGGTGCGGATTTATCCCAAGCAGCCACTATTATTGCGTCCTTTATCTGGCATACGGCGCAGCGAGATGAACGACTACCTCGAAAATCGCTTAAGATGTACGAACCGGAAAATAAAAAAACAGGTGATCGGCAATAGAAATGCCCTGATATAATACAAAGAATCCATTACCAGAGGCTTGCTTAAGCTTCTGGTTTTCTTTTTTGGGAAACTAATAGGTTTTACATTACGCACAAAAGACCACTATGCTTCGTTACCTGCTATTGTTGGGCATCACCACTGCCTCTTTTAATTCTCTTTACGCACAAAACCATACGGTTAAAGCGATGAGCTATAATATTCGATACAACAATCCAAAGGATGGACTTGATGCTTGGCCAAACCGAAAGGGTGAGGTATGCAAGCAGATGCGATTCTACCAACCTGATGTAATTGGTATGCAAGAGGTCTTAAAAGAGCAACTCGATACCATCATCAAAATCATGGTGGATTATGACTATGTTGGGGTGGGACGTGATGATGGAAAGAAGGCAGGAGAGTATGCACCTATACTCTACAAAAAAACCAAATACCATATTCTTGCATCGGGTACCTTTTGGCTGAGTCCAACGCCTGAAATTGTATCCAAGGCCTGGGATGCGGCTTTACCCCGGATTTGCACTTGGGCGCGGCTGGAAGATAAGCAAACGGGATTTCGCTTTTGGCATTTCAACACCCACTTTGACCATCAGGGGCAAATCGCCCGCAAGGAATCTGCCCAAATCATTCACGCCTATATTACGACATTAAATACGGAGAAGGAACCAATACTTATATCTGGCGATTTCAATGCTTTACCAGCAAGTCCACCTATTGAATTTATAATGCGTCATTACCATGACGCCTGGACCAATTCTATTATTCCAGCCTTTGGTCCTGAAGGCACATTTAATGGGTTTAGGGCCGACCACCCTTTAGATAATCGAATAGACTATCTTTTTTTCACCGCCAGGGATTGGGAAGTATTACGAATTGGTCATTTATCCACACAGAGATCGGGTCGGTTTCCATCCGACCATCTACCTGTTTTTGGTGAATTCATAACCCACAGCAAGAAATAGATGCTTTTGGCAAAGGGTTCAGTAGGGGTAAATACCCTTCCACCAGTCTTTTAATCTGTCGAGAATTTTTCGCTCTGTCGCATTATTTTGGGGTTGATACAGGGTTTGCCCTTTAAGCTTTTCAGGAAGATGAGGCTGGGCTACGAAGTTACCTGGGTAATCATGAGCATACTGATAATCGGCACCATAATCTAGTTCTTTCATCAATTTAGTAGGTGCATTACGCAAATGCAGCGGTACCGGAAGGTTTCCTGTTTCCCTAACGATGGCTTGTGCTTTATTTATGGCTTGATAGGTTGCATTACTTTTGGGTGATGTAGCTAGATAGACCGTGGCTTGCGACAGAATAATACGGGCTTCCGGCAAGCCTACGGCGAGGGCAGCGGAAAACGCTGTCTGAGCCATAAGCAAGGCATTAGGATTCGCCAGTCCAATATCTTCGGCAGCAGAAATAACTAACCGGCGACCAATAAATGAAACTTCTTCTCCACCCTCAATCATACGTGCCAACCAGTAGACTGCTGCATTAGGGTCGCTTCCCCTAATGGATTTTATAAAAGCCGAAGCGATATCATAATGCTGATCCCCTGTTTTGTCATAACGCAAATTGTTTTGTTGCACCATTTCCTGTACTCTGGTATTGGTGATGGGTTGGCTATCGGTTTCGGAGGGATTGGAGCTGGTAACCAGTTCCAAGATATTTAGCAGTTTTCGGGCATCACCACCTGCGTATCTAAGTAGAGCGTCGTATTCCTGGATGTCAATACTTTGCTTTCGCAAAAAAATATCCTTAGCCAATGCTCGGTTCACCACACCGATCAATTCTTCTTTTTCCAAGGGCTGCAACGTGTAGATCTGGCACCTTGACAAAAGTGCTGGAATAACTTCAAATGATGGATTCTCCGTAGTTGCCCCAATGAGAGTCAAGGTTCCTTTTTCCACTGCGCCCAGCAGAGCATCCTGTTGGGATTTACTAAATCGGTGTATTTCGTCAATGAATAGAACTGGATTAGGTCGATCAAAAAAGCGTTGTTTTTCTGCTTTGGCAATGGTTTCGCGGATATCTTTCACCCCTGAATTTATGGCACTTAGCGTAAAAAAAGGACGATCGAGTTGCGAAGCGATAACAGAAGCCAAGGTTGTCTTGCCCACTCCGGGCTGGCCCCATAAAATAAAGGATGGAATATGCCCCGAGGTTATAGCTTGTCGAAGTACCGCACCTTCGCCCACCAGATGTTTTTGGCCGACATAATCATCCAAACTTGTAGGACGCATACGTTCTGCTAGTGGTTTCATCTATAATTTTTAAACATTTAGCCGTTTTCGCCTTTAAAATGACCACTTCCTAAAAAAAAACTACCGAATATCGTGAAATAATGCAACCTAAACTTTTTATCAGACGTAAAAAACAGTAAATTGGAAAGGCAGGTTAAAAACCATTTTGGCACAACACGGAATAACAAACATACTTCCTTTTTTTTCCTTTTCAAATACACGATTGGGAGGTTTACTATCAGTTAAATCTCTTTCTCTTAGTACTAAACGGTTAATTAAGTCCAACGATTGAGAAAACTGTTGATATGGCTCGTCTGTATTCTATTGCCCCAGGTGTAGATCAAGAACTTCCAGCGAAAGGTCTTGATCAATTCTTTGATCATGCTTGCCCCGAACCGCAGGCATACACAATTGATCCTACTCTGAATCAGGTTATAGAAGGTA
>JABSSK010000214.1 GCA_013214265.1 Saprospiraceae bacterium
CTTCACCATCAAATTTAATTTCTAATAACTCTAGTACACTCTTGTCGATGCAAGATAGAATCTTAATGTCTACTTGGTAAGTCTCGCCTTTTTCCAATGCTTTATTTAACTCAATAGTTGAAAAATCATCAGCTCCCGTCCATCTAAAATTTAGCCCTAACCTTGTTTTCTCATTGGCATAAAACCCGTTTATCACGAGTACATCTTCAATATTCCATTCAGAAGTTTGGCCAAATTCGCCACCCATAAATATCAGTTTGGTGCCGGGATGCAGATACATAAAGCCAAATAAAAGCCTTAGGTTAGCAAACTTTTGCCATTCATCTCCGGGCATGCGATCGATCAATGCACCTTTCCCATGTACTACTTCATCATGGGATAACGGGAGCATAAAGTTCTCGGTAAATGCATAAATAAGGCTAAAGGTAATTTCCCCATGATGATATTTACGATGGACGGGGTCCCGATTAAAATAATGTAATGTATCGTGCATCCAACCCATCATCCATTTTTGGCCAAAGCCAAGCCCCCCAGTGAAAGTGGGCCTTGAAACCCCTGGCCACGCTGTTGATTCTTCAGCAATAGTTACAACGTCAGGATATTCACGATATACCGTTTCGTTGAATTCTTTCAAAAAAGAAACTGCTTCCAGATTTTCTCGCCCGCCATGCTGGTTGGGAATCCATTCACCTTCTTTACGTGAGTAATCGAGGTAAAGCATGGATGCAACCGCATCAACGCGTAGACCATCAACGTGAAACTGATCTAGCCAAAAAATAGCATTAGAAATCAAAAAGTTACGTACTTCGTTACGGCCATAATTAAAAACAGCACTTTTCCAATCTGGGTGAAAACCTTGGCGGGGATCAGCATGCTCAAAAAGATGTGTACCATCAAATCGGGCTAATCCATGATCATCATTTGGGAAGTGGGATGGGACCCAGTCAACAATAACCCCGATGCCTGCCTGATGGCAAGCATCAATTAAAAACATAAACTCTTCCGGTTGCCCAAATCGAGATGTAGGGGCAAAGTATCCAGTTATTTGGTACCCCCAAGAAGGAAAGAACGGATGTTCCATAGGAGGCAAAAACTCAACATGCGTAAAACCAGCATCTACGATATAGTCGACGAGTTCTTTAGCCATTTCTTGGTAGCTTAAAGAGCGAGTGTTATTATCTCTTTTTCGCCATGAACCTAGATGTACTTCATACACAGAATAGGGTTGCGGTTGTCCGGCTTTTTGTTTGCGTTCCTTCATCCAAGCCTCGTCCTTCCATTCGTAGTAAAGATCCCAAACAATGGAAGCTGTTCGGGGAGGAACTTCCCAGTACCGAGCGAAAGGGTCCCCTTTTTCAAGCCTTTCCCCTTGAGGTGTTTGGATAGAATACTTGTATAGAGTACCTTTTCCGATGTCGGGAATAAAGCCTTCCCAAATACCAGATGAATCCCATCGTACATGCAGTTTGTGTGTGTTGGCATTCCAACCATTAAAATCACCTATCACCGAGACCGATTCGGCGTTGGGTGCCCAAACAGCAAAATAGGTTCCCCAGCCGTTTTCGCTTTCAACCGGGTGGCTGCCCAGTTTGTCATACAGCCTGAAGTGGCGTCCCGATCGAAATAAGTGAATGTCAAAATCGGTAAACCGACTGTAAAACTGGACTTCGCTCATGCGTTACGTGGTTTTGATATTACATATCGTTTAATAACACTACGCTCTAAAATTAAGAATCTATCTTATTTTTAGAAGGACTGATAAAAAAAATCCCCAGAAAGGAATTCATATTCTTTCCTCCAGAGGATTTTATGTACAGTCAGACTTGATCGCTAGCCTTTACGCTTTTTAGGAAAGGATTTTTGGTTGCTCCTCTTAGCATGAAGGTCACTTTCCAATAATGTTGCCGCTTGTTTGGGCCAAGAAGTAGGGTCGTGAACTTTGTAACGTGGGCCTGCGCCATCAAGAATCTGGCGAAGATCTTCGATGGGTGTTTCACACAATAATGCAAAAGATGGAATGGACGCATGGTGAAGCAAGGCAGCAATCTTGGGACCGATACCTTCAATACGGGTCAGGTCATCGATGGAATTACTGTTTGTGCCTACTGAATTATGTACTTTAGGCTTTAATTTACCATGGGTACGAGCTTTCTTACTTGAGGTAGCAGCATGGTAATGCTCTTTTTGTAAGTTAACTACGGAATTGTCAACACCACTAAAAGGAGAGTACTGATAAGCGTCAGCGTGCCAGTCATTTTCCCATGTACCTTCGTCAGAAACATATCGGAACTGATAAGACAAACCCTTAGGTAATTCGATTACAACTTTGTATTCACTTTTCCCCTTTTTCATTACAAAACCTTCCTCCCAACTCCACTGGTTGAAATCCCCTAACAGACGAACTTCACTAGCTCCTTGGAAAGCCTCCTTTGGTAAGGAAAAGGTTACTTTACATACGGGTCTTGATTTTAGGAACTGTTTTTTTAGCATAGGATTCGGATTTTATTTCCTGGTGTGATACAGCCAAAATAAACGGAGATATATTACTATGCAAAAAAAAATATGTGTAATTTTTTTAATTTACGGACACCTAATAATCAATGACTAGTATAGCAGTTATTACATTCAGTACCATCTTTTGCCAAAAAAAAGATAGCCAAATTTTTTGTGGTATACTTTTTATGAGGCACGAATTATTTTGAATAAACCTAGAGATATAATTTTGTTATTATTATTTCTGAAACCTTATTTTGTAGCAAAGATTTGTTCGAAATTTCGGAAAGCCTTAAACTCAATTGCATTTCCACTTGGATCAAGAAAAAACATAGTAGCCTGCTCTCCGGGCTCACCCTGAAATCGGATGTACGGTTCAATAATAAAATCTATACCGTGCTGTTTTAATTTTGCAGCCAATGTTTCCCACTCTTCCATGTTAAGAATAGCACCAAAATGCTTAACGGGAACATCTTTTCCGTCCACGTGATTTGTCGGCGCTTTTGAGTCTCCACCTTCAGTTAAATGAGCAGACAACTGGTTGCCCCAAAAATCAAAGTCCATCCAACGATCAGAAGTACGCCCTATCGTACAACCCAATAATTCTTCATAAAATTTACGGGTTTGGGCCAAATCAGTAACTGGAAAAGCTAAGTGAAATGGTTGTGGCATAGTTGTTAAATTTAAGGACCTGAAATCAGGTATGTGATGATTGATTATATTATGTGAGCTCCCATATAGGATAGCTCATAGCCTGTTGATGAAAAAATGACAACGTTACCAACCTCGATATCGAGGTGGTTTAATACCTTGTAATCGGGCATAAACAACTGCTTGACCTCGATGATGAGTTAGATGGTCAAATAAGAGAAAAATGATCCTTCTTCTTCGCATTGGACCTGCAAAAAAAGATATCTCATCATCAAGCGTTGCTGTATCCAAGGTTTGTAATGTTGCACGTGCTGTTTCTAACGACTTGCGCAAAACCACCATCACTTCAGCTTTTGAGGATCCTTTCATTTGGCGGTCAACATCCACCTTTTCCCCGTCCAGATAACTGCTGGTAAGCCAAGCTACATTTTGAGCCATATGCAGCAACTGTTCTTGAAAAGTCAGTTGCTCTTCAGTAGGCTTAAAGTCGTATTTTTCTGCAGGCATAGCTTCTGCCAATTCCAAAGTGTAATCCATTGCGTTGGTCCATTTCAGGATAACATCCTCGGTGAAAAAGTCCTGTGCTTCCGTTGTGCCCGTGATCAAACCCAGGCAAATTGCTAATGAGAAATAGCGCATACTAAGCATACATTGATAATGTAAAAAGATACAAATTGAAAACGAAGCTTGGGTAGCAGCACCCCTCGCTACGGATCAAAAATACCAAAAAAACGATCGAAATGAACTAGTGCATAATATGCACTAGCAATGTGTACGCTTTGCAGAAATGCATTTTCGCGGAGCAAGCGTTTGAATTCTTTGATGCTCACTAATTCAACTTCAATTTGTTCGCTAATACCAGGGTTGGGTTCTTTTACTTTTTTTCCTCCTACAGCCAGAAAACAGTGCACCAGATTATTCAATTTATCCGGATTAGAAGAAACCACTGCAGTAGAATGAATGGATTCAAAGGTAAATCCAGTTTCTTCCAATAGTTCTCTGATAATAGCTTCTTCAGGAGAATTATCCGATTCATCAACCGTTCCACTTGGTAGTTCTAGAATGGTTGATCCAATCCCATGTCTATATTGTCTTGTGAGGATAACCTGCCCAGAGGTGGTCAGCGCAACAGCATTGGTCCAGTCTGGATATTTAAATATATAAAAAGGGTCTACTACAACGCCATTAGGGAGTTGACAACGATCCGCTCGCAGATCGATCCATTGGTCTTTGATGAGGCTGCGGGAAGCCAGAACTTTCCATTTCATGTTGGAAGCTACATAAGATGCCAATCAAACCCAACTTTTATAAGATACCTTTTCATTTTCTCTGACTTTTGTTCATATTGAGCCATGCACATTACTGATCAGATACGGGCTGTTCAACGCCTACATCAACGACACAACACTGCATCTTTTACTTCAGTAAAAGATCTGTTATCTGCCTATGTAGATGACCTTATGGAAAATCAGTTGTCCCAATTCATTCCAGTTGCCACCTATCTGAATGATGGACATCCCAAGTATAGTGGTCAGGCAACCCACAACATCCCATTTGGCGAGGTGCCAAGATCAGAATTTGAACATGCTATTGCTAGGACGGTAGGATTCATTTCGTGGGTTGATATGGAGGAGAATGGAGGTATATTCAATCCTGATTTTGAATTAGCTGTCGACTACTTCATAAATGGGAAAAAGCAAAAGCTAAATAATTTGCTTGAAAATCAGCCAGAATTAGTTTTTGCATGCAGTCCTTATGGCCATCAAGCGGGAATCATTCACTATGTTGCAGCTCATGGTATTGAAATTTGGCGCCAGCAAATTCCTGATAACCTTACTGAGATGACCGAATTGCTGCTAGAAAAAGGTGCACTTCCCCGACAGGCAAACCGTATATTGGGGGGTAAAAAAGATTTTAGGTCTATAGTTGAAACCAGCCCCCTTCTAAACCGTGTCGGTTTTAAACAGGATATAACAGAAATGTTGTTCTGATTAGATCGGTACGATGTTAAGTATTTTTTCTTTCCTTTCTTTGCGATCAGGAATATGCGTAACGTGACGTCTGCTAAGATAATCTCTAGTGACTATATCCCAACTTTATTATGATTTAAGGATAATATGATCCTCTGCAAGCACTGTTCATTTGTAGGTATCTTGTTGAGATTGCTAGTCTGCTATCATCCTAATGCCAACGTGATTGAAGTGTGCCTTGATCGCCATTTTTTGCAGGGGTCATTGCACTGTGTAATGAAAATGAAAGACAATAACGAGAAAGGTATTGCTATATTGTTACTCTTTCACCTATTGTATTTATAAAAAAATTGAATTTGGACGACTTAGTTGTAACAGGCCTGCTAATGGTCCTAAGTTGATTATTTGATAGTGATCAAGCAATGTTGATCAATTGTTCTAATCACCTTTCGGTAAAAGCAAAGACATGCATAAATTACAATGGCTTGGTATGTGGGTTTTGTTGACTGTTCTGATAGGATGCGCTTCTTCTCAGTCCACATCATTTTCAAAACGTGACGTGCGGAAAGCCCAGAAACTATATGGACTCACCTTTACAAAGCAGCCTATTGATACAATGTATAGGTATTTGCAACGCAATTATACAGGATACGATTCGCTTCGACAGTACGTTCCTGATTTTCAATTGGAACCAGCGTTGTACTTTGATCCACGCCCTACAGGGTTCTTGATGCCGTTGCCTACAGGTCCAATAAACTGGACCTACGATGAGCCAGTGAAAAAACCTATTGATACCGATTCGATTGCTTTTTTATCGGTTGGGGAACTTGGGCGTCTGTTGAGAAGTGGAGCCATTACTTCAAAGGCGTTAACACAGATTTATTTGGATCGAATCATGGCTTATGATACCCGACTACTGTCCGTTATAACGCTTACAAAAGATCGGGCGATGAAGCAGGCAAAACGTGCAGATGAAGAATTACAACTGGGAATTGATCGTGGACCATTACATGGTATTCCATATGGGGTGAAGGATTTGGCAGCAGTTGCAGGTTATCCGACGACTTGGGGTGCTGAACCTTACAAGAATCAGGTTTTAGATTATACTGCAACGGTTGTTGAGCGGTTGGATAGTGCAGGGGCGGTACTTATTGCAAAGTTGGTTTCTGGTTCTTTGGCTCGTGGAGATGTTTGGTATGGCGGTAGAACTAAAAACCCCTGGGATTTATCGCAAGGGGCCAGTGGCTCTTCCGCTGGATCAGCATCCGCTACAGCTGCTGGACTCGTTGCTTTTAGTATTGGAACAGAAACATTAGGGTCAATAACTTCTCCTGCCACCCGTTGTGGGGTTAGTGGTCTTCGCCCAACCTATGGAAGGGTACCTCGATCAGGTTTTATGACGCTGTCCTGGTCAATGGATAAAGTAGGACCAATTTGCCGGACCGCATTCGATTGTGGCCTAGTTTTATCCGCTATTATGGGTCCTGATGGAAAAGACCAAACTGTTGTTGAAGCTCCCTTTTCACCGCAGAAGAACAGACCACTATCGGAATTGAGGGTGGCCTATCTAAAAGAGACATTCGAAAAAGACTCATCAAGTACGGGGGAGGGTAATGACTTGGCTCTTGAAGAAATACAACGTCTAGGTATTGAGCCTGTTCCTGTATCATTACCAGATGACTTTCCTTGGGAAGCATTCGATATAATCTTGCGGTCAGAGGCAGGTGCCTTTTTCGATGAATTTGTTCGATCAGGATGGGTGGACGAGATGGTCCAACAGGGGTATGGATCCAGAGCTAACTCACTTAGGCAATCACGGTTTATTCCTGCAGTGGAATACCTTCAGGCCAATCGCCAACGGAAGCGACTCATGGAGGAAATGCACAAAATAATTAGTGAATATGATGTTCTGGTCAGTCCGTCTCGTGGTAGTCGCCAGTTGTTCATAACTAATCTAACAGGGCATCCCGCGTTTTCTTTACCTACTGGATTTGATTCTCAGGGTCGCCCGACTTCCATAACGCTTATTGGCCAACTTTATGGTGAGGCGGCTTTACTGGAATTGGCCCACCATTTTCAGGTAAATACCAGTTTCGATGATCAACACCCGAGTTTAGATAAAAAATGAATTCATGCAACATTGTTGCATGAATTCATTTTTTATATCTTGTACAAAATAATTAAGAGGCAAAATGAGACATATTATTCTGGGTAGTCGCCTTTGCATAATGAGAAGGGTCCTAGGAATTGTACTATTTATATGGTTTGGCACCTGTGTAGGTTTGAGTCAAACAGATAATTGCAGCTATACCATTGAAGGGCAGGTTTTTGATAAGCAAACAGGGGATGTTCTTTCTTTGGTGAGTATTCAATTAGAGGGCACTAGTCAAGGGGTTGTATCTGATGAAAACGGAAACTTCCGCTTTGACAATTTATGTGAGAAAGAGTATGATCTGGTATTTTCATTTATTGGTTACAAAAGGATCGTGCATCATCATGATTTTCATCATGATTTTATCTCTATTTATTTGGCCCCTAGTTCCTTGATGATGGAAAGTATCATTATTGAAGCTGAGGCTAACCAAGAGGGATTAATAACAACTAAAACGGACAAGCTTTCTGCTGAAGAGCTAGAGGAGGTTGCGACGCTTTCATTTGGGGAGGCTGCCAGTCGTATCGCTGGGGTACAAACGATCAGTGTAGGCCAAAATATTGTTAAGCCTGTTATTCATGGTTTGCACAGTAACCGGATTTTGGTTGTAAATAATGGCTTGCGCCATGAATTTCAAAACTGGGGTACAGATCATGCACCCGAGATAGATCCGTCTATGATCAAGAATCTCGAAGTGGTGAAGGGGGCCGCAACTGTACGTTATGGCCCTGATGCACTGGGCGGGGTAATACTCATTAATCCTGACAAGCCTGATTTTAATTCACCATTCCGAGGGGATATTTCGCTTACAGGAAAATCAAATGGGCAATCTGGTGAAGGTGCATTGCGTCTCAAAAAAGGGTTCAAATGGCTGACCCTTCAGGCTGCGGGTTCTTGG
>JABSSK010000215.1 GCA_013214265.1 Saprospiraceae bacterium
TATTCAATACAAAGTCAGGATTTGGGACATCCCCTGGCAGATAACGCCAGTCCCGGAATAAGTTTTCGCCAAAGCCTTCGCGCGTGGTCGCTTTGAGGAATCTGGCCGGAATGATTTGGTCGGTATCCACGTCCTCAATTGGCAGAGGGACAGCACTATCGTTGCGTGTTGTAAATTTTTCCATAATATTTACCCTTATTCTGTTAGCTCAAAACCTTTTCTTACATCAACAATCCGGCCCTCAATAGCGGTAGCGGCAGCCATCAAAGGGCTGGCTAATATGGTGCGCGCACCAGGACCTTGCCGGCCTTCGAAATTACGATTGGAAGTGGAAATGCAATACGCTCCTTTGGGGACTTTATCTTCATTCATTCCGAGGCAAGCAGAGCAGCCAGCCTCACGAAAATCAAATCCAGCCTCTCGAAATACTACATCTAATCCTTCTGCAATGGCTTGTTCTCGAACCTGCCGTGAACCGGGCACAACCATTACGTTCACCTCTTCTGATTTTTTCTTTCCTTTATTAAAGTTAGCAACCATCCTCAGATCTTCCATGCGTGCATTCGTACAGCTTCCTATAAAGACATAGTCGATAGATTTACCTTCCAATGAATCACCGGCACTCAGTCCCATATAATCCAATGATTTTTTAAAAGAGGCACTCGGATTTTCTGGCTTAGGGATGGTTTCGTCCACACCAATACCCATACCTGGATTAGTACCGTATGTTATCATAGGTGAGATATCCTCTGCTTTGAAATGATATTCTTTGTCAAATTGGGCTTCAGCATCCGTATATAGCGTTCGCCAATAGTCGATAGCTTGGTTCCAAGCTTCACCTTGGGGTGCGAACTGCCGCCCTTTCATGTAGCTAAATGTAGTTTCATCCGGGGCTATCAGGCCTCCTCGAGCACCCATTTCGATACTCATATTACAGATAGTCATTCTAGCCTCCATGCTTAGGCTTTCAATGGCCGAGCCAGCATACTCCACAAAATAGCCGGTTCCGCCGCTCGCAGACAACTGGGCGATAATGTACAGAATAATGTCTTTGGAGACGACTCCAGGCTGGAGTATTCCATCAACCGTAATGCGCATTCTTTTGGGTTTGGCTTGCAGCAAGCATTGGGTTGCCAATACCTGTTCAACTTGGCTTGTTCCAATACCAAAAGCAATACATCCGAAAGCCCCATGTGTTGAAGTATGGCTATCCCCACAAACAATAGTCATTCCGGGTCGCGTTATACCTAGCTCAGGACCGATGACATGGACAATACCCTGATAGGGATGCCCCAACCCGTACAACTCGAGTCCAAAAGCTTCACAGTTTTGTGTTAGGGTATCCACTTGAAAACGAGATAATTTTTCCCTGATGGGCTGATCCTGATTGATTGTTGGCACATTGTGATCAGCCGTAGCTACTGTTTGCTGGGGGCGTGCTACATCAATACCTCGTTCTCTCAGGCCATCAAAAGCTTGCGGGCTAGTTACTTCATGAATAAAATGACGATCAATATAGAGTACATCCGTACCTCCTTCCACCTGGTCAACGACATGCTGTGCCCAGATTTTATCAAATAGCGTTTTGCCCATCAGCATTTTTTATTTTGCGTAAGCGATAACTTATTTTGCGCTTACTGATTTTCTTACCTTTTCAGAAATAATGTACGTAATATCCTCGTCTTCAACTTCTTTTTTACGATCAGCTACTTCTAGGAACAAGTGATAGACAATATCAAGTTCATTTTTGGTTAAGTCAAAACCCAATTTTTTGGCCCGATAAGCTACGGCTGCGCGACCTGAACGGGCGGTAAGGACAATTTTTGACTCATCTACCCCTACATCCAGTGGATCGATGATCTCGTAGGTTTCTCGTTTTTTAATAACCCCATCTTGGTGGATCCCCGAAGAATGCGCAAAGGCATTAGAACCGACGATAGCTTTGTTAGGTTGAACAGCCATACCCATACGTTCGCGAACCAGCAAGCTGGTAGGGTACAGCATTTTACTATTGATGTTCGTTTCATACTGCTGCAGATAAGAATGTTGCCTAATGATCATAACGACTTCTTCCAAAGAGGTATTTCCGGCGCGTTCGCCAATGCCGTTCACTGTGCATTCTACTTGCCTTGCCCCATTTTGTACGGCTGCAATCGAGTTGGCTGTAGCTAAGCCTAAATCGTTGTGGCAGTGGGCAGATATAATTGCATTATGGATACCTGATACATGCTCCATCAGGTATTTGATTTTGGCCCCGTATTCTTCAGGGAGGCAATACCCTGTTGTATCTGGAATATTTACGACGGTGGCACCCGCCTTGATAACTGCTTCGATGACACGTGCAAGATATGCATTGTCAGTTCGTCCAGCATCTTCTGCGTAAAACTCAACGTCTTCCACAAAAGATTTTGCATATTTAACAGCAGCTACAGCTCTTTTAAGGATTTCTTCTTGATTTGACTTAAATTTATATCGGATGTGGGAATCGGAAGTTCCTATTCCTGTATGGATGCGAGGACGTTTTGCGTAAGTGAGTGCCTCCGCAGCAGTTTTAATGTCTTTTTCAACAGAGCGAGATAGTCCAGTAATGATTGGCTCGCTTACGGCTTTAGCAATAGCTTGTACGGAGCGAAAATCGCCTGGACTAGATATTGGGAACCCGGCTTCAATGACATCAACCCCTAGCTTTTCGAGCTCACGGGCGATCTCAACTTTCTGCTCGGTATTCAGCTTACATCCCGGAACTTGTTCTCCATCTCGGAGGGTTGTATCAAAAATATGAATTTTAGTGGCGCTCATCGGGTCATTATTTTGTAATTTGACGATCTTCAAATATATTTTTCTGTGGAACCCACTTAAAATCAAATTACCTAATTAGTACAAACCAGACTATCCAAAACCAATCTTCAACACACTGGTAAACAGAAGTTTAACGAATCCAGAGTTACAATGCCTAAACAGAAAACCGACGATCTCATTCAACTTATAAGCTCCCTTACCAGAGCGGAAAAACGCCATTTCCGTCTGTTTGTTAAGCGTAATCAAGCTTCAGAGGATATTCTTTTCCTGAAACTTTTCGATTTTTTAGAAAAGAAAAAGGAATATGATGAGGAGTTGATACTAAAACGACTCGAGGGTATAAAGAAGCGGCAACTTTCCAATCTTAAAGCACATCTGTACAAGCAGCTTCTGATCTCTTTGCGTTTATTAAGCACCAAGCATGTTCCTGATATTCAGATTCGGGAATCGGTCGATTACGCACGAGTTTTATACAATAAAGGATTATATCGTCAATCATTAGATGTATTAGACAAGGCCAAATCCAAAGCCAAAGAAGGTTGCTACCATGCGCAATCTATGGAGATTCTTGAATTTGAAAAACATATTGAGGGGCAGTACATTACCAGAAGTATTGAAGGGCGAGCCGAAAAACTTTCCAAGGAGACTTCCGAAGTTGCTGATATTATTTATCGGGAGAATGCCTATTCCAACCTTTCCCTCCAGCTGTATGGGTTATACCTTAAGGTGGGTTATGTGCGGGATGAAAAGGATACCATTTTTGTACGTGAGTTCTTTTCTTCTCAGATGCCTCGGTATAAATTCAAGGACCTTGAGTTCTCGGGTAAAATCCATTTTTGTCAAGCCCATGTATGGTATTTTCATATGACGCAAGAGTTTGCATATTGTTATAGGCATGCCCAACGTTGGGTGGACCTGTTCGAGCAGCAACCTGCTATGATCGAGCACCATACATCCTTGTATTTAAAGGGTCTGCATAATTTGCTCAATACCCTTTTTAATGTTCTTAATTATCAAAAATTTCGATCTACTCTTGATAAACTTTTAGGATTTGCGCAAGAGTATGATTTAAGTAGAAATAAAAATGTTGAGGGTCTTTTTTATTTATTCAAGTACATACACTCTATCAAAAAACACTTTATGGAGGGTACCTTTACGGAAGGTACAAAGCTCATTCCCGAGTTAGTAGAGATCATTGAGGAGGACCGTTACAACTGGGATAATCATCGAATAATGGTCTTTTACTATCGAATTGCGTCCATGTATTTTGGTAGTAGTAATTTTGATCAGGCAATTACTTATCTCAATCTGATTATCAACCAGAAAAACCCTGATTACCGAGGGGATATTCAAGCTTTTGCTCGCATCTTAAATCTGATTTCTCATTTTGAGCTTGGCAACACGCAGTTGGTTGAGTATCAAGTGAAATCTGTTTACCGATTTTTGGGTAAAATGAATGATTTGGGTGACGTTCAGAAGGAAATTTTCCGGTTTGTGCGTAGGATTCCACGGATTCAGGAAAATGAGCTGAAAAAGGAATTCGTCAATTTGCGGGATAAGTTGTCCATTTTACGTGAAAACCCATTTGAGCAACGTCCATTTTTGTACCTCGATATTATTTCTTGGTTAGAAAGTAAAATTGAAAACCGTCCGGTAGAGGATGTGATTCGCGATAAATTTCTAGCTCGACAGAGCCGCTGATCATCCTATATCACAAAAAATAGCAACCAGTACTGTGGCAAAAATTATTTGTACAGTTACGAACGATCTTACATTTGATCAAAGGATGATTCGAATCTGTAGCAGCCTTGCACAGGATGGACATGAAGTTCTTTTGGTTGGCCGCAGGCTAAGCCGTTCGCTTCCTCTTCGGACTCAGTCTTTTCGTCAAAAAAGGTTGACATGCTGGTTTACAACGGGCAAATTATTTTACTTGGAGTTTAATATCCGATTATTTTTCTTTTTGCTATTGCAAAAAACGGATATACACAATGCCATTGATCTGGACACCATTTTACCTTGTTTAGTAGCCTCTTGGGTAAAACGATCACGGTTGTTCTATGATGCGCATGAATACTTTACAGAAACGCCAGAGGTGGTACGTAGGCCTACCATCCAAAAGGTTTGGAATGGTATTGCCAAATTAGCGATTCCTCGTGTCGACAGGGCCTATACAGTTGGGCCTGCATTAGCTGATATAATGGGTGGTCGATACGGTGTCGAATTCGTAACCATAAGAAACGTACCATTTGCGCGCAAAACAGAAAAGAGCGCCGATCTACCCACCAATCAACCCAAAGTTATTTTATATCAGGGGGCTTTAAATGAAGGGCGAGGGCTAGAGTCGGCAATTGCTGCCATGCAATATGTAACAGATGCTGAATTGTGGTTAGCTGGTGAAGGGGATTTATCTGCTCTGTTACGTGAGCAAACGAATCAATTAGATCTGACAGACCGGGTCAAATTTTTGGGCTTTATACGTCCGGAAAACCTAGTCGAACTAACGCCAAAAGCTACGCTTGGATTGAACCTGCTCGAAAATAAGGGCCTGAGTTATTACTATTCTCTTGCTAATAAAGCCTTTGATTATATTCAGGCTACTGTACCAGCAATCCATATGGACTTTCCGGAGTACCAATCACTAGCTAACAATTATGGTGGCGTCGTTTTAGTAAAAAAACTAGATATCCCATATTTAGCAGAGCAATTATCAAGCCTAGTACATGATGAGGATCGTTTGGATCGATTACGGGCCGAATGTCGGAAGGCTGCGCCTCATTTGACTTGGGAAAGAGAAAAAGAGAAATTGCTGCGTTTATATTCCTGAGCTCCTCACTAAAGTGAGGAGCTCAGGACCACAAATCAACTCTTCACATTCTTCATTTTTACACCTAGCACCTTATATTTTTCAAGCAGTGCATTGAAGGTGTCTGCACTTTTCTCTAGGTTTTCATCTACCTCGGCTTTCAGCACATCCCATTGTTTTTCCAAATCATTCCAGCGGTCGTAGGCCGCTAAAGCCGGGCGACCTTCGCGTCCACCTGAAATGTATCCATCGGTTCCGGTTACATAACCATAATTCTCCACCAATTGATTGTCGAGCTTTGGCGCAAAACGAATAGGGTCCTGACCACTTTGGTTTTTGGTTTGCATAAGTTGTTCCTCGTAGGCCGTCAGCTCCTCAAGCAGAGCAGGTCCTACTTCATTGATCTCCTTATTTTCTGATTGTTCGGTCAGCCACTCAATCTGTTTTTTCACCGAACGTATTTGACCGATATAATCATGAACTTCCGTAATCGCATCTCGTAAAGCTAATCCAAGCTCAAGCTGGGCCGTATAATCATCGGTTGCAATCTGATCCTGAATTCGAGGATCCTCTTTTACTTCAACTGTTTGGGTCATTGACTTTTCACCAACTTTTAGCCGTACCTCATATTCACCAGGAGGTGCTTTTACACCGCCAGTATACCCCCAGATAATCGCACCATCAACTAAGCTTGGCCCTTCATACATCAAATCCCAAGTAATACGATGTGTACCTTTTTGGGTATGCAGTATCGGGGTTTTGTGTTTTTCTGCCATGGTCGAGTCACTGGAGAATACTTTTACAATCCTAGCATCACTGTCAATCACTTCTACAGTAACTGGTTCAGTTTCATTACCCTGCAAAAAGTAATAAATAACAGCACCACTTGGCTTAGC
Source organism: Saprospiraceae bacterium (assembly GCA_013214265.1). GTDB lineage: Bacteria > Bacteroidota > Bacteroidia > Chitinophagales > Saprospiraceae > DT-110. The sequence continues at coordinate 6,502 of JABSSK010000215.1, forward strand.
TTCAGGGTTTAATTCTGCTAAGTCCCAGGCACCAGCATCATTTACTTTGTAAGCTGGTTTCATATCAAAAAGATGTAATTCCTGAGCAGCAATCTCATCACTCATAACGTGCAACGGAGTAATATCATCCAAAATCCAAAAAGAACGACCCTGAGTAGAAAGGATTAAATCCTTTTGATGAACCCGCATGTCTGTAACCGGTACTATGGGTAAATTTTGTTGTAATGATTGCCAGTTTTTACCATTATCCATAGAAACATACACCCCAAATTCCGTTCCTGCATACAATAGCCCATCCCGGTCAGGGTCCATCCTTGCTACTCGAACCGGATGGTTGGCAGCAATGCCATTCTCACCGTTTGTTAGCAACGACCAATTCTTTCCATAATCATTGGTAAGGAATATATACGGTGCAAAATCATCAAATCGGTATTTATGCACAGCCATTAAAGCACGACCCGGTTTTCCTGGTAAAACATCAATAGCATCAACTGTTCCGTATTGCGGCATATCATCAGGTGTGATTTCGGTCCAAGAATCCCCTCCATTTTTCGTAATGTGAACCCGGCCATCATCCGTACCAGCCCAAATAACCTGCTCATCATTCGGATCCGGGACGATCTCAAATACCGTATTGTAAATTTCTACACCGGTGATGTCATGATTGATAGGGCCTCCAGAATATTCCAGATGCGCAGCGGTCTGGGTAGTTAGGTCAGGGCTAATTACTTCCCAGGTCTCCCCTTCATCAACTGAACGATGGATGTATTGAGAACCATGGAAAATAACTTTAGGGTTTTGCGGTGACACCGCCATCGGAGAAACCCATTGGAATCGATACTTCAGATTTTTTGCTGCTTCACCTAACTGCAACTGAGGATACGACATCACATTTGTTACCTGCTGGGTTTTGGAATCAAAACGATCCATTACCCCTCCATAACATCCCGCGTATATTTTTTCAGGATAATCCGGATGAATGGCTATTGGGCCTGTTTCACATCCCCCCACCGAATACCAGTGCTGTTTGGGGTAAATCGTTTGATTTGATGACCAAGAGGGAACACTAATAGTGGTATTATCCTGCTGGGCACCGTATAGTCGATAAGGAAAACCATTATCAACCGTTACCCCATATAATTCTGCAGTAGGCTGATTGTAATACGTTGACCATGTCTTACCAGCATTCAGCGTTACTTGCGCGCCACCATCATTAGCAACGATCATAATCTGTGGATGAGTAGGATTAATCCATAAATCATGAACATCGCCATGGG
>JABSSK010000216.1 GCA_013214265.1 Saprospiraceae bacterium
ATTTCTTTTTCCCGCGGTTTCTCCGGTTCCTGTTTTTGCTATTATTACTACGTTGCCGAATAAATTCTTTCTTGTAGTGTTTCTTCTTTTCTGTTTTCAACTTTTCGATCAAGTCCTCCCTTCCCATACTAACTAATTTATCTCGAATCTGTTGGTGGTTTTCCCGCTTATGCCAGAAAAAGAAGAGGTGCTGTTGCTGCTTTTCCCTTTTGGTTTTCGCCGTATAAACTGGTTTAAGGGTGTAGGGGTGCAGTCCTGTGTAATATATTATAGTTGCCACAGTCATGGGGGTAGGCGTAAAATCCTGTACTTGTTCAAGTCGGAAGCCCATATCCTTCGTCTCTGCAGCTAAGTTGGCCATATCTTCAGATTTCGACCCAGGGTGACTCGAGATAAAATAAGGGATTAGTGGCTGGCTCAGCCCATGCTTACGATTAATCTTATCATATTTCTTCTTAAACTCATGAAAGTGTTTAAAGGATGGTTTTCGCATTATACGAAGAGTATCATCTGAGGTGTGTTCAGGTGCAACTTTCAAACGCCCACATACATGACGCGTGACCACCTGCTCCATGTACTCATCTAATGAACCATCGTTATTTTTATTATAGGAATCTACCAACAAGTCATAACGAATACCACTCCCTACGAAAGCTTTCTTCACATCAGGATGTTGGTCAACTTTCTGATATAGCTGGGTCATTTGTTTATGGGAGGTATCCAAATTACTACACACAACTGGATGAATACATGAAGGAGCAACACAACGATCACATATCGCCTGAACCTTACCTTTCATTTTATACATATTAGCAGAAGGCCCTCCAAGATCACTAATGTACCCCTTAAAGTCAGGCATCTTAGTGACCTGATCAACTTCTTTAAGGATTGATTCCTCAGACCGACTTGCGATAAATTTACCTTGGTGAGCTGAGATAGTACAGAAACTACAACCACCAAAACAACCCCTGTGCATGTTAATAGAGAACCGGATCATTTCATAGGCAGGAACTGAACCTCTTTTCCTATATTTTGGATGTGGCATCCGTGTGTAAGGCAAATCAAAAGAAGTATCAATTTGCGACTCCGTCATTGGAGGGTATGGTGGGTTTATAATAAGATATTTGCTTTGCGTTTTTTGTAAGATACGTTTAGCATCCACCTTATTAGACTGCTGCTCGATATGCTTGAAATTAGCTGCAAACGCTTCTTTGTTTCGCAAGCATCGCTCGTGAGAATTGAGCCACAGGTCCTCCCAATTCTTATTCTTGGGTATGTCGTCCTCGGACTGCGCAATTAGAGCTGTTTGCGGAACTGTATTAATCCGCTCAAATGGAACACCCTTGATCAGCAGACGAACAATTTCTCGCAAAGGCATCTCCCCCATTCCATACACTAACATGTCGGCACCACTCAACTGTAATATATTAGGAAACAGTTCGTCTTTCCAATAATCATAATGGGTGACTCTGCGTAATGATGCCTCAATGCCTCCAATCAGAACCGGGACGTCCGGATAAAGTTCCTTTAGAATTTTGGTATACACCGCAGCTGCATAATCCGGGCGAAAACCAGATTGACCACCAGCAGTATATGCATCAGTTGACCTTCGGCGCCTTGCAGCAGTGTAATGGTTAACCATTGAATCCATGCAACCTGATGTAACACCAAAAAACAACCTAGGGCGACCAAACTTTTTAAAGTCGCGAAGATCATCTTGCCAGTTAGGTTGTGGAACCAACGCAACCCGTATGCCTTCACTTTCCAAAATACGGCCAATAACCGCTGACCCAAATGCAGGATGATCAACGTAAGAGTCCCCGCTAATCAGGACGACATCAATATCATCCCAACCCCTCATTTCAACTTCCTTTCTTGTTATAGGAAGCCATTCCATAACTGACCGATCATCAAACATAATTCGATTTATGTTCCAACATTTTTATCAATATGCAAAGTTACATGCTTTTACCTTGCTTTGCCTATTGCCTTGCACTTTGACACACCATAAACATTATAATTTTACCACCTGCCGACTTTTAGACGTTCGTAGCCTGAAATAATCAGTAACAACAATAAAAAATTATAGACCGAATCATCCAACGGTACACTTGTGATCCGAATCCCCAAGTACTCTTCGGGGTTATACTGAACAATAGGCTGTTCTGTATATCCACCCGTTAGTACACCATTAACTAACATAAAAGGTATCCAAGAAACCAAATAAGCCTGATAAAATCGGCTTCGATATCTACCATCTGTTAGATAATAGTGTCCTCCCAAAACGCCCCCTGCTAACAAAAAAGTAGTAGCCGTGTACTGATGCCAGAAAAAGAACAGTCCAATCGATAAGAAAACAAAAATTAAGGTTGGTGTGATAAAGGGCTCTACCCGCTTTAGTAAATCCCTTTTTATATAAAAATTCAGACACTCATATATAAAGACACACGCAAAAGGTATCGTAAAAAAGAATAGCCATTCTTCCATAGGGAGTCCTAAGAAAAATAGACCTGTAACATAATCATGATTGAATCCCCAAACTTCACGTGCAGTAATAACAACATCCCATCCAAAAAAAAACCCACCCACCAATAATGTAGGTAGCCAAAGAAAGGACCATTTCTTATAATAATGAACATTTTTGTCAAAGCTCAAGGAAAAAACAGAAACAAACGTAAAAATATGCAGGTACAGGTATGCACGATGACTTTCCATAAAATTCCAGTTGCTCACTCTTGGAACATTTATCATCAATTGTTCCGGTACTACGGAGTCTATTCCCCATTGTATCGCCACCAAAACAATCGATAAAAGAAGGAAGCCTCCACCTAAAAAAGTAGAGGCTTTGCCATTAAAACTAGTGAATATATGTTTCTTGGTCATTTTAAAGCAAGTTGAGGCTATTCCGAACTGCTGAGCTAAAAAGTAATGCTACTTTTTTACCATCAGGCACACGGATTCGTTCCTGTTTTACCTGGTTGGCAGGTGCACTTTTTATTTTCTTGAACAAGTTTGTATAATATACATAAGCCAAATACACACCAAAGCGTACGCCTTTTGGCAATTGCATGATACCTTCCAGCCCATGGTCAAAGTCGCGTTTAATATCCTCTTCAATGAGCCGTTTATCCTGGTTAGTAAAGCTAGTAAAATCAACCCCTGGGAAATACACCCGCCCACGATCATCAAAATCACTAGCCATGTCCCTCAAAAAATTAATCTTTTGAAATGCTGAGCCTAAAGAACGTGCAGGTTCCTTCAGATGCTGATATTGAGCATCATCACCTTCGCAAAACACCCGCAAACACATCAGGCCCACCACCTCAGCTGAACCATAAATATACTTTTGGTACAGGCTATCTTCGTATGTGTTGAAATGAAGATCCATTTCCATACTATCTAGAAAAGCATCAATCAGCTCTTGTTCAATTTGATAAGCCCGTACTACTTCCTGAAAAGCATGTAAAACCGGATTCAGACTAATACCTTCTGAGATCGCTTGATAGGTATCTTGCCGGAAACGTGCCAAAAGAGATGCTTTGTCTGTATGGTGAAACGTATCAACAATTTCATCCGCAAACCGAACAAAACCATATATAGCATAAATCGGGGGACGAAAACGGCGATCAAAGACCCGTATACCCATCGAAAAAGACGTACTATACCTTGTTGTAATGAGTTGGCTACACTCTAGGCAGGTTTTGTTATATAGGTTCATCATAGCAAGTGGTTTTATCCATTCTAGGTTTCACAACCTCTAGGAAACAAGTTCCTTTTTAGTCTTGAATACTTTACAAATCTCCGCTGCAACAACTTGCCCTGAGATCAGAGAGGGCGGCACCCCTGGCCCTGGAGGTGTAAGCTGGCCGGTATAAAAAAGATTCTTGACTTTGTTCGACCTTAGTTTAGGTTTCAAGAACGCGGTTTGAAGTAGTGTATTGGCCAATCCATAGGCGTTACCTTTATAAGCATGGTAATCCGTTTTGAAATCAGTGTGTGCGTATGACCGCTTGTATAGCACATGGTCACGGATCGTCTGACCCGTAAGATCTTCCAAACGGTCCATCACCATATGGTAGTACTTTTCACGCATCTCTTCAGTATCCTCCAAGTCAGGTGCTAGCGGGATCAGGATGAAAACATTTTCTTTTCCTTGCGGTGCCACCGTTTGATCCGTAACACTGGGTGCACAAACATAAAATAAGGGATCCTCAGGCCACTGGGGAACTTCATATATCTCATGTGCATGTCGAGCAAAATCTCGATCGAAAAATAAATTATGATGATGTAGTCCTGTAAGCTTTTTATCAATACCCAAATAAAAGAGCAGCGATGAAGGCGCCATAACACGCTTATCCCAGTACTCTTCTGAATAACGTCGGTCTTCAACAGACAGTAACTGCTGCTCCACATGGTGATAGTCTGCACCACCTACCACAACGTCACAATGATATACTTGATCTCGGGTTTCAACGGAAGTAGCTAGACCGCCCTGAGTCACAATCCGTTTAACTTCTTGGTTCAATAGTATCTCCACACCCTTTTCACGGGCCAATGAAACCATTCCTTCCACAATTTTATGCATCCCTCCTTTTGGGTACCAAGTACCCAAACACAAGTCAGCATAATTCATTAAGCTATACATAGCTGGAGTATTCTCTGGTGTTGCCCCTAAAAACAAAACCGGGAACTTTAACAATTCACGAAGCTGTTTGTGCTTGAAGAGCTTGTCTACATGATTACTTAGCGAACTAAACATCTGTAATCTAAACATACTTTTGAGCACCCGAATATCCGCAAACTCCATAATGCTATTACCAGGCTTATGAACAAATTCGTTCATACCTACAGAATACTTATATTCTGCCTCTGCTAAAAAATGTTTGAGCTTTTGGCTACTACCTGATTCGTAAGATTCGAATAAGTCATACAAATCATCAAGCCTGGCTGGAACCTCCATACAGTCATCTTTTCCAAAATGTACCGAATAAGAAGGGTCCAAACGAACCAACTCGTAATAATCCGAGGTTTGTTTACCAAAGCGCTCGAAGTATTGATCAAATACATCCGGCATCCAATACCAACTGGGGCCCATATCGAATACGAAACCGTCGGTTTCAAACTTGCGTGCTCTGCCTCCCGGTATATCGTTCTTTTCAAGAATGGTAACTTGATAGCCTTTGTCAGCTAAAGAAGTGGCTGCAGCTAATCCTGCAAAGCCTGATCCAATTACTACAACTTTTGTTGCCAATGCGGTTGTTGGTTTTAATGCGCGTTAAGTGGGATGTCCACTTGTTTAAATCGGCTTACCCGTAAAAGATATGCAAAAAGAACAGTGATTGGTATTTATTGTTCAGAGTCTAGCGCTTTCCAAAGTCCGAAATGTGGAATAGAATTTTGGCCCTTAAAGAGACCTTTTGTTCCATGCCACCAGTCCACCCTTTAAATTATAGACTTTCTTGAATCCGAGTTTCTTCATCATGGAGGCTGCCTCACCTGATCGTTTCCCTGAGTGGCAAAATACATATACTGGCTTATGCTTCTCCAGCTTATTTCCCAATTGCTCTAGAAAGTCTTCCTGATAAAAATCTATATGATAAGAACCTTCAATTGTACCTCGATTGTACTCTGACGGGGTCCTGACGTCCACTAATTGAACACTATCCAGATTTTTTATACCATCTGCAAACGCCACAACGGTAATCGTCTCTATTATAGGCTCTACCGGGAAAGACGACTGTGACGATTGACAACCTGTTAGCATAAAAATTAAAAAAATAGAAAAATCTAGCACCCTCATAATTTGATGTTTAATTATTCTAAGGTAAGCGAAAGGAATGAAAAGCGGTACACAAAGAAAAATCCGATTCAAACAATACGAGCAATCCAATGTTTTTTGAATACTCTTTCAATAATAGGGCTTTTAAATCTTATACTTTTACGTTGTGAAAAACCTCGAACGACTTCTCGATCTCTATACTAAGGATGAGCGAACTCAGGCAATTACAGAATCCTTATCCGATGACAACTTGGCTCGCTTACAAATACTGGGCCTGATTGGCGCTCAAAAAGCCTTTGTCGTAGCCGCGGTCCAACAATCATGCCCTAATACCCAACTCATTATCGCCAATGATAAAGAAGAAGCCGCTTACATACAAAATGACTTAGCAGCACTGCTACCCAAACGAGATATTCGCTTTTTCCCCGATTCTTTTAAAAGGCCGGTTTATTTTGACGAGCTCAATCAGGCTAACGTACTCCAAAGAACCGACACTATTAATAAAATCAGTTCTAGCGGATCCTCACATGATATCATTGTAACTTATCCGGAAGCTCTTTTTGAACAAGTAGTTGCACCTCAGGTACTAGAAAAAACCCGCATAACGATCACAACAGAAGAAGAGTTGGATGTCGATTTCCTCATTGACCTAATGACCGAATACGGCTTCAATCGAGTAGATTTTGTTTATGAACCTGGTCAGTACTCTATTCGAGGTGGAATCATTGATATTTTCTCCTACGGTAACGATTTCCCTTACCGAATTGAACTTTTCGACACAGAAGTAGAAAGTATCCGCACCTTTGACCCTACTACACAGCTTTCACAAAAAAATATTGCCAAAGTTTCAATCGTACCAAATATCAATACGCGCTTTCAACGTGACCAAAAGGTTAGTCTTTTTCGGGTGTTACCTCCTAAAACTACTATTTGGATCAAGAACTTCCAATTCGTTCTTGATCGCCTACAGTATTGTTTCGAAAAAGCTGAAGCTTTTAGTAAAAAGGCGCTATTACTTGAAACAGAAGAACTTAAAGAGCTATTTCGCGATCGAGCTTTCATTTATCCTAACCAAGTAGTCGATGACATTGACAATTATCATATCATCTCCATGTCAGATGGCCCACAACCCCTAGAATATACGAACCGGGTGGTGTATACTACCCGGCCACAACCCAGCTTTAATAAAAACTTTAGCCTTCTCATTGATCACCTGAATGACAATGCACAACATAACATCGAGAACTACCTTTTTACAGATAGTCCCCGACAAATAGAACGATTCTACGCTATCTTTGAAGATCTCAACGCTGACATTCAGCACTTCCACCCTATCAAAAGAGCTATACATGAAGGATTTATCGATGTTGATCTTCATGTTGCTTGCTATACTGATCATCAAATTTTTGAGCGATTTCACCGATACAAACTCCGAAAAGGATATTCAAAAGACCAAGCTGTTAACCTAAAGCTTATCCGAGAACTCACCCCTGGCGACTTTGTTACCCACATAGACCACGGAGTTGGTAGATACTCAGGATTAGAAAAAATTGATATTAACGGCCATATACAGGAGTCGGTCCGGCTCATTTACAAAAACAATGATATCCTGTATGTGAGCATAAACTCCCTCCATAAAATATCAAAGTATACAGGAAAAGAAGGGACGGAACCCAAACTTAGCAAGTTAGGGTCTGATGCATGGAAGAGTCTGAAAAGGAGAACCAAGAAAAAAGTAAAGGACATTGCAGGTGAACTGATTAAGCTATATGCAAAGCGCAGAGCTTCTCAGGGGTTTGCTTTCCCTCCCGATGGCTATCTACAGAATGAACTTGAAGCTTCATTCCTATATGAAGATACACCTGATCAGTTCACAGCTACCCAAGATGTAAAAGGGGATATGATGAAAGAATATCCTATGGATAGACTGATTTGTGGGGATGTGGGGTTTGGGAAAACCGAAATTGCTGTTCGCGCTACTTTCAAATCCGTTGTGGGAGGTAAGCAAGTAGCCATTCTGGTTCCAACTACTATTCTAGCACTCCAGCACTTTCGAACCTTTAGTGAGCGCTTAGGAAGCTTTGGAGTTCAGGTAGATTACGTTAATCGCTTCCGAACAGCTAAAGAAAAGCGTACCATTTACGAATTACTTAAAGCTGGAAAAATCGATGTAGTTATTGGAACACACGCCTTATTGAATAAGCAAATCGGATTTAAAGATCTTGGTTTGCTTATTATTGATGAAGAACAAAAATTAGGGGTTTCGGTAACACACAAGCTGAAAACTTTAAAGGCAAATGTAGATACGTTAACACTTACAGCTACCCCGATTCCG
>JABSSK010000217.1 GCA_013214265.1 Saprospiraceae bacterium
TATTTAACTGATTTGATCAGGACCGCAGAATTGCTTGAAGTAGCACCTGTCGATCTAATTGTGGATGGCTCAAAAAAAGAAAAAGGCCAGAATAGACTTCTGACCTCTCTAAAATTTATGTAAATCTTTGAAAACGGCGCCCGAAACGGCACCTTTGAAATAACCGCAAGGCAGAATGCCTTATAAATCAAGCGGCTATTGTATTTCTTTGTAGACCTACTAGGACTCGAACCTAGAACGACAGAACCAAAATCTGCTGTGTTACCAATTACACCATAGGTCTAAACTGATCTTTCTTTCGAAAGCGTTGCAAAAATAAAACGCTATTCTTTAAGATGCAAATGTGTTTCTTTATTTTTTTTATGAAAGAGGTTGGTAACGGATAAATATAGGGTTGAGGAGAGGGGTATTACAGAAAACTGACATAGTTTATTGTGCTTTCGAGAGCCATCTACAAGTTGCATAGATCCGTTATTAACAAATAGGCCTACAAATTACAACGATGTAAAGCATCCAGATTATGGTTTAAAAAAAACCACATATATATTTTGCTTTGGATGCTTTACATCGTATTTGGGTTATTCCATGATCGTCTGATAAACCATCTGGCGCAGTTTATCCCCATAGAACCCATTATAAGGACTAATTTGTGTCATAAGCACTGCAGCCATTTCCTCTTTGGGATTGATAAAGAAATAGGTGCAAAAAGCACCACTCCAGGACAATTCTCCAGCTGAGCCCATTGCTCTGGCATCCGCAATATTGTCCACTACGGCAAAACCCAATCCGAAACCATATCCAGGTGCTTGATACAAATCCCCAACATGATTTTTAGACATTAACTCTATTGTTTTAGGACTCAATAATTGTTGACCACTGGGGGATTGCCCACCATCTAAAATCATTTGACAAAACTTTAGATAGTCTTCAGCAGTGGAGAACAGCCCATTAGCACCTGCGAAAACGGTATTGCCTTCCGTCGGTGTTTGTCGTGGACTAACAGCTAGTTTCCCTTTCGGTGTTCTAAAGTGTAAAGTAGCTACTCTACCCTGATCATCTTGATCCACATTATAGCCTGTATCATCCATATCCAAAGGTTTAAAAATGCGTTCTTCCAAAAAAGCAGCGGTTGACATCCCCGAAAAATGTTCAACCAACAGAGATAAAACTTCTGGAGAAGCACTGTAATACCATTGCTCGCCCGGGTGACTCATGAGAGGCAATTGTATCATAGCATTTACGCGATCTTCTATTGTTTTGTGGGGCATGTAATAAAGGTTTTGGGCATAAACTCTATCCAATTTGGTGGCCCCTAAGCCGTGCGAAAGCCCAGCAGTATGGGTTAACAAATGCCACATCCGAATAGGCTCTTCAGCAGGTTCTTGTTCACCATTCACACCATCTGCCGGATTCTTGGCCACCTGTAGATCCTTGAATTGAGGCAGGTATTTTTCTACTGGATCGTTTTGGAAAAAATGCCCTTCTTCATAAAGCATCATTAAAGCAGTACTGATAATAGGCTTGGTCATGGATTGAATGAAAAAGATTTGGTCCTTTTTCATTGGGGTTTTTTCCTTTATATCATTGTATCCTAAAGCTTTATAATGAGCAATTTCCCCTTTACGTATGATCATACTTACGGCGCCGGGTACTTGTCCATTTTCAATTTCTTGTGTTAAGTAGTCCTCATACCTGGCTAAGCGATCCGATGAGATTCCTACGTCTTCTGGAGAGACTTGCTGCGCAATTACGCCAGAAAAAGTAATCGAAATAACAAAAAACAAAAGAAGATTACGTCTAAGCATTTTTAATCGAGTTATTAATTGGATATTTTCTTCTAAAGCTAAACTATTAAGGGAAGCTTTCAAAAAATTGGTTGTTGAGAAATGACTTACAACACAGGCAAGTATATTGTTCTTGCATACCACAGTAGTTTATTCTTCTTTGGTAGTGGGTGGCTTGCTGGATAAGGAAATGTAACAACCGCTGGGTGTTTGCATTTATGATGGGATAAGAAGAGATCAATGAAGGCCCAAAAAACAGAAAGCATCGGACTTTAGCTATGCTACCAAGCCTTCATCTTTCATTTCCTGCTGTACTTCCAGGTACAAATCATCGTCGTTTAGTATATGGTATAGCATGTCATGATAATCGGGAAAGTCAGGGAGGTTATTGTGACCACCACCAGTTATCGTGTATAAGCGGCAGCGACAAGGTACGAGTGCCTGTAGCATCTGGCTTTGTTTATGTGGGATCAGGCGATCCCGATCACCGTGCAAGATGAAAATAGGGCAATGAACGACCTTGACAAACAGATCGGTGCGTAGTTTGTAGCGAAGTATGTGCGTAAGGGGTAACCAAAACCCATATAGCTTGACCTGATATAAAAAGCTGTAGTATGGTGAGTCAAGGATAAGCATTCGAGGATGATTCCAAGAAGCTAGGCGACCAGCAATACCGCTACCCAAAGACCGGCCATATAAGATGATCTGTTCTTCTGGATACTGGCTTTTGAGCCATTTATAGACGGTTTGGGCATCATTGTAAAGAGTCGTTTCACTGCGCTTTCCGGAGCTTTTACCAAAGCCTCGGTAGTCAATCATAAAAAAATCGTAACCTTTGCCAACAAAGTCTTTTGCGAATTTTCCCCACCCTTTCAAACTGCGCGAATTGCCTTTGAGGTAAAAGACTACCCCCTTAGCGTTGGGAACCTTAAAATGTAATGCATTGATCTGGCCGCCGTCTTCCATATCGAAATTCACTTCATCAAAAGGAAATGGATAGCGGTACTCGAAGTGCTGTGGTAAAATTTCAGGGCGAAAGAAAAAGAAATGCTGAAAAGAATAAAAAAACAGGCACAGTCCAATGTAAACCAGTGCTATAGTGAGCAGTATCGTGGTTATCGGACCCATATTGTTTAGATCTTAAATGCAAGATAGTTACTAATGTGATCAGAGCTACTAGGGTAACGCTATATTATTAATCACGTACGGTTCGTAGCTTATTGTAATTTAGGTAATAACTTGCAGTTGACCAAACTATGGAAAAACGTACCCCTCTCCGGCGTCATCCCGATTTAATTCCGTATTCCCGCACCCATCATAAAGTGCTCATAGCGGCCCAATTACTCAAGGTGGATGTACCAAACTTTAGAGGACTTCCTGAGACTCCTTTCGGAAAAAGAGCTTATCTATTGGTATTCCTAGATGATCTTTTGGAGCCTCACATGCAGTTGGAAGAACAGGATTTATTTCCTAGTGCAAAAAAATATGAGGAATTGAAAGAACTCGTCGCTTCATTGGAAGACGATCATCATTTTTTCCGTAAGGAAATCCCGCTGCTCTTTATGCTTGATGATGCGCCCCTTGTTCATAAGATGGATGAGATTGGGCGACGGCTCGAGCGGCACGTACGTACGGAGGAACGACAATTCTTTCAGCAATATCAGTCATTATGCCTTCAACCCTGAAGTCTCATGACTTATTCATCTTTAGCTAGTCTGGATTTTCGATAAGCTCTGGCACCAAAAAAGAGCATCATCATAAAACCAATCAGGCCAATGAATGCGTACAAAAAATTGAGTGCATTTCGATAAACTGCCAGTAATGCGATTGCGACTAACAGGATAGTTGGCACCTCATTGAGTAATCGGAATTGCCAGGAAGAAAATGAAAATTGGCCCCTTTCTAATTGTACGATAGTGCGTTTGCTCCATAGGTGATAGCCCGTTAAGAGCATCAGAAAAATCAACTTGATGAACATCCAACTGTTTGCCAAAAGCCACTCCCCGCCATTTAGGAAGAGCATGGTTAAACCTGCTGTCCAGGTAATCATCATAGCTGGATTACATATGATCTTGTACACGCGCCACTCCATTAAGTTAAACTGACGTGTAAGAATATCACGTTCAGGTTGTGGTTTTGCTTGTGATTCTACATGATAAACAAACATCCGTACCAGATAAAACAACCCCGCAAACCAGGCTACGAAACCTATGATATGCAATGCTTTCGCAAAAAAATAAAGGCCCATGCTTTACTGAATTTGAGAAAACAGAACCCGTAATGCGTTTGCTTTCGCAAAATATTAAGGCTTATTTTCTTTAAAATTTGTGCTAAGATAGGTAACCTGATGTATCTTTTACGTAAAACAATGTATATGGAATTTATTCAAACGGATCAGGCTCCTTCACCTGGTGGGCATTATTCACAGGCGGTCGTAACGAATGGTCTAGCTTTTGTCTCGGGTCAATTGGCAATCGACCCAGTGACTGGAGAAAAGAAAACAGGAAGCATTGAGGATCAAACATTGCTGGCTCTAGAAAATGTAGTAGCCATTGTTAAAGCGGCTGGGGGCGACCTCACCTCGATTGTTAAAGTAAATGCTTATATCACAGATATCGATTTGTGGGGCCGAGTGAATGCTGTATATGCTGATTTCTTCGGTACGCATAAACCGGCTCGTGCAATCATTCCTTCCCGTGATCTCCACTATGGATTCAAAATTGAGATCGAGGCAGTAGCACAAGTGGGCTAAGGGTAGTAATAGCTTGTTTTTAGATGCTTATCCCCGTACTGGATGAGAAGGAATGCATAGAGAAGAACGAGTAACTGAAGGGGGTTGAATTAGGTTCCGGTAAATGCCAATCAGCGACTTAAACAAAGACAGCTGTTCTTGGCTAACCTCAATGCAGTTGGTTCCGTTTTTTTGTAAAGACTATGAAGACAAGCTAATTGTATTATTTACGGATAAACCTTTAGGTGATGCTGAAAAATAAAAATATTGTTTGCGTTGCTTTTCCGACGTGGGAAGGAGTGTATTTAAAATCTACAGTTCAACTAATGACTGAATTAGCTCGGCAGAACAATGTCCTTTATGTAGATTATGCATTCACCTTCAAAGATGTATTAAGTGGGATCAGGGGTAAAGATGTACCATATAAGCGTATTTTGGGTTTGGAGCCTCGTTTGCGAGAACTACCTCTGGGAGGAGGTGGACATGTCCATGTACTAAGTTTACCCCCCATTGTTTCTGTAAATTGGATCAAAGGGGAAAATTGGTATCAAAGGTTATCACGGATTAGCATGCCTCAAGTACGCCGTGTTATTCGGCGAGCTATGGATCAATTAGGGATGACCTCACCTATCGTCATTAATGCATTTAATCCGTTCTTGGGGGTTCATCTTCTGGGAAAGTTGAATGAGCAGTTGCATCTTTATTACTGTTATGATGAAATTAGGGCTGCGGAATGGGCCAAGCACCACGGAGGTAGGCTGGAAGGCCAATTTGCGTCTCAAGTTGATGGTATTATTGTAAGCTCTGATACGTTACATACGGCTAAGAAAAGATGGAACGATAAATGCTTTATAGTGAAGAATGGGGTGAATTTTGATCTGTTTAGCCAAAAAGCAACATCCTTTCCCTTAGAACAGTATCACCATACTCATGATAAGGTTATTGGTTATATCGGTTCAGTTGATCAACGGTTAGATTATGAACTGCTGAAAGCATGCGCGCAAGCATATCCTCACTATGCATTCGTTTTTGTGGGTAGGATTAACTACAAAAAGGGAGAGAAGATCCTACGGGAAAATAAAAATATTTTCCTGTTGGGGCCTCAGCCTTTCGATGAACTTCATAACTTTATTCAGGGCTTTGATGTGGGCCTTATACCTTTTCTGGATAATGACTTTACATCTGGAATCTATCCGCTCAAGATCAATGAATATTTAGCTGCTGGAAAAGCCGTAATCAGTACGGAGTTTGGTGATTTGGATGATTTTATGCGTATTATAACGATTACCCCTCATCAAGACACATTCGTACGGTCTATAAAGCTCGTATTGGAAAACGATAGTACAGCGGAACAAGAAATTAGAGTGGAAATAGCAAGCCAGAACTCCTGGCCCGCCAGAGCAGAACACTTTGGTGCTATAATAAATGATTTACTGAAAAAAACCTCCTAGATAGGTTAATAACAAAACGGGTCATAATACCTTGTTCAGTCTTGATATAAGAGGCTGGTAAAGTTACTCTTGCCTTATGGGTTTTCAAAAAGAAAAATCCATTTTGAAAACCTGTAAAACCGGAAAAGTAATTTGATTATAGCCTACCAATTTTAGATCATTTGTTACTCTTGATAAGTAGTCAGCACTGAAGACAGTTCCAATGTCAAGCCTGAAAAATTGCTTCGGCGGGTTTCAAATATGGATTTGTACCTGTAAAATTGCATTTTAAGCAAGAGTAGAAACTAAAATCGAAATACGTACGTTCTACAAAATTGGTAACGCACACGACTTTTGAACTGAACATTATGATAGATAATAAGACACTATCCTTTACGTACGAGACCGTTGAAAATGACCTGCTGAATGTCCTTAAGTATACCTTGTCAAATGGGTTGACGCTATTTTTAACACGTAATACTACTGCTCCTCGTGTTTTCACCAATATAGCGGTACGGGCAGGCTCCAAACAAGATCCTCCAGAGACTACTGGTTTGGCTCACTATATGGAACATATGTTATTTAAGGGTATGAGTCGAATTGGAGCTACTAACTGGGAAGAAGAAAGTCAGATCTTAGAGAAGATATCCAACCTCTATGAACAATACCGGAATACCTCGCAAAAGGCAGAAAGAGAAGAGATCTACAAAAAAATTGACACGTTGTCATTCGAAGCAGCCAAGTTAGTTGCACCAAATGAATATGATAAACTCTCATCAGCGATTGGAGCAAAACACACCAACGCCTACACCTGGCTGGAGCAAACGGTTTATATAAATGAAATTCCGGGTAACGAACTGGAACGCTGGTTTAGGCTGGAATCGGAGCGTTTCCGGATGATGGCGCTCCGACTGTTTCACACTGAATTAGAAACAGTCTACGAAGAATTTAATATTAATCAGGATCGAGATTTTCGCAAAGTGAACCAGACCATACGCAAGGTTCTTTTCCCAAATCACCCCTATGGTACCCAAACGACCATTGGCAGTCCTGATGATTTAAGAAATCCCTCACAGGTAAATATCCAGAACTATTTCCAAACGTATTATGTGCCAAATAATATGGCTATTGTTCTGGCAGGTGACTTTGACCCTGATCAAGCAGTAAGTCTAGCCGAAAAATACTTCGGGCAATACGAGACCAGCCCAGTACCTCCTTTTACCTTTAGTGAGCAACCCAAACTGAATTGTGCAGTTGAGCGAGAAGTTTTTGGGCAAGAAGCCGAACATGTCGTTTTAGCTTGGCGCTTTGGTAATAGCCAATCAGATGACCCACTAATGCTTGGTCTTTTGCAACACGTAATGTATAATCAACAAGCGGGTATGCTGGATCTTTACCTCAATCAACAACAAAAGGTATTGGAAGCGGAAGCCTGGTCGTGGATATACGAAGATTACAGTGTTTTTGGATTATATGGAAAACCCAGAGAAAATCAAACACTTGAGGAGGTAAGAACATTGCTTCTGGAGCAAATCAATAAGTTGAAATCAGGTGATTTTGAAGACTGGCTCATCGAAGCCTGCCTCAAAGATTTTAAGTTGGGTGATTTACGCTCTTCCGAATCCAACCAGGCCAGAACGGATGCCCTTACAACTGCATATGTTCTGGGGATACCCTGGGAACGGTACGCACAACGTATCCAATGGCTCGAAAACCTGACCAAAGAGGAGTTTATAACCTTTGTAAAGGAAAACCTGCAGGATAATTTTGTCTGCGTATACAAACGTGAAGGTGAGGATCCCAAGGTGCTGAAGGTCGAAAAACCACCGATCACTTCGGTTGAATTAAACCGAGATGCACAATCGGAATTTGCAAAACAATTCCTGGCTATTGAACCACCTAACCTGAAACCAGTCTTCGCTGATTACCAAAATGGTATCCACACTACCACGCTTACAAATGGTTTGAAGCTTGACCATGTACAGAACCCTTTAAACCCTATTTTCAGGTTGAATTATATTTTCGAGATTGGAAAAACACACGACCGGAAATTATCACTAGCTCTCTTGTATTTACCATACCTGGGAACAAATAAATATTCACCC
>JABSSK010000218.1 GCA_013214265.1 Saprospiraceae bacterium
TTCAATCGACTGGTGCCTGAAGGCTGCGGTTTTTGAAAAAATAAGCACTTGGGATGGCTTGGAATTACAGCCATATAGTAAAATACACCCTAAAAGGATAAGAAATTGCTTCCATACTATTTTCATACTAGTTAATATCGTGAATTCAGCGGATTTCTTTCCTATATTCATGTATATTTTTGTTTCACCTAATTTTATATGGTTACAAAGATCAACATCCAATAATCACATGTGTATAAATCATGGTATGCCGTTTTATTTTTCCATAATTGACAAGAAGTAAGCATCCAGCATTCCCAGGAACTATAATATCTGACAAGAGGTCAGATTGGTGAATCCCCCATTACATTCTGCGACAAACATTTCAACGAGGAAAGACAATTTGTTTCATGAGTTCAATGGTTTGTGAGTTGGCGAGATCCGTGGACTCAATTTAACGCACAATATTCAACCACATTCAACATAAATTACATCAACAAACAGCACCTCAATTTTCGCATCTATTGTGTATTACATGGAGGGAAACATTAGTAAAAAACGATGAGTAAGATAAATCAGAATCTGAACTATTGGGTTATTACGGTTGCACTAGCTGGATTTTTATTTGGCTTTGATACCATTGTGATCTCGGGAGCGGATCAGGCTTTGCAGGCATTTTGGGGTTCGAGTGACTGGTTTCACGGAACGTTCATTATGTCGATGGCTTTGTGGGGTACAGTTATCGGTGCCTTATTCGGAGGAATTCCATGTGATATATTTGGAAGGAAAAAAACATTATTTGGCATTGGTATTCTTTATCTCACTTCGGCTTTGGGCTCTGGATTAGCAACAGATCCGTATGTATTTTCATGCTTTCGGTTTATTGGCGGATTAGGGGTTGGTGCCTCTTCTGTAGCAGCTCCAATTTACATTTCAGAAATCACACCTGCCCAACACCGAGGCCGTTTTGTAGCAACGTATCAGTTCAATATTGTATTTGGCATTTTCATTGCTTTTTTTTCAAATTATCTCTTGGGTAAATATATCGATCAAGCAGCCTGGCGATGGATGTTAGGGGTCGAAGCGCTTCCTGCTGCTATTTACGCCCTGATGGTTTTAGGTGTACCAAACAGCCCCAGATGGTTGTTATCGAAGAATGAAAACAATGAACAGGCGAGAGCATTACTGCAAAAAATAAACCCATCTATTAATCTTCAGACCCAACTCAAAACCATTAAAGAATCGCTAAAAGACCGTTCGGTCCAATTCTTTTCAGGGTCATTTCGCAAGCCAATTACTTTGGCATTTCTTATTGCATTTTTCAATCAAGTATCGGGAATAAACTTTGTCTTGTATTATGCGCCCAGAATCTTTGAGACGGCAGGGATTAATCAGAGCAACACCCTAATCGCTTCTATTCCTATTGGTGCTGTCAATTTAATCTTTACTTTATTGGGTATGTATCTCATTGATAAAATGGGCCGTAAGACGTTAATGACTGTAGGTTCAATTGGGTATATTATTACTTTATTGGGGGTGGCTTTTTCCTTTTACACCGGTGCAGAAGGCTTTATGGTTGTTCTCTTTGTCAGTCTATTTGTCGGTGCCCATGCTATTGGCCAAGGAGCTGTAATCTGGGTTTTTATATCTGAAATATTCCCAAATGCTATTCGGGCCAAGGGGATGTCATGGGGCAGTGGAACCCACTGGGTGCTGGCTGCGATTATTACGATGATCACACCTACTGTTTTACAGCATTTTTCACCTGTAGCCATATTTCTCTTTTTTGCCCTGATGATGGTGATTCAACTAATCTGGGTGCTGGTTGTGATGCCGGAAACTAAGGGGAAGAAACTAGAAGACATTGAAGCCCTCTTTTCATAATATATTCGGAATACGTTCATATGAAGTCTTTTGTATTTTCTATCAAATATTATTTGTCGGCTTATCTGGTTTTATGTTTATTCAGTTGCCATTCATTTCCTCAGCACACTTCTGCTGAGGATCCGAATCAATCGGATTATTATCAGGAAAAGCACAGGCCACAATACCATTTTTCACCAGAGGCCAACTGGATGAACGAACCCAATGGCATGTTTTATTATGATGGGCAGTATCACCTTTTCTACCAGTACTATCCAGACAGTACAGTTTGGGGTCCTATGCACTGGGGGCATGCGAAATCCACCGATTTAGTTCACTGGGAACATCTTCCTATTGCTTTATTTCCTGATTCTTTAGGGTGTATTTTTTCGGGTGGTGCAGTTGTGGATACAGACAATACCTCGGGTTTAGGTTCGAAGAGCGCCCCCCCTATTCTGGCTACTTTTACGCATCACAACTTTGAAGTCCAACGAGCGGGCCGTAATGATTTTCAGACCCAGAGTGTGGCTTACAGTATTGATGGTGGCAGTAGCTGGACCAAATATGAACAAAACCCTGTTATTGCCAATACGGATGAAATCAGGGATTTCAGGGATCCAAAAGTAGTGTGGCACCAACCTTCACAGCAATGGATTATGGTTTTGGCAGCCTATGACAGAGCTAAATTTTATGCTTCCAAGAACTTATTGGAATGGACGTTTTTATCGGATTTTGGTATACCCGGCGATAAACGACTTTGGGAATGTCCCGACTTTTTTCAAATCAAAACAAAAGGCTCAACAGGCATGAAGTGGGTGCTTATAGTTAGCATGCAAAGGGATGCCCCTAATGGGGGTACCGGAACCTCTTATTTCGTTGGTGATTTTGACGGCACCCAATTCCAAAGTGATCCGGCTCAACAGAAATGGCTGGATTGGGGAACGGACAATTATGCTTTTGTGACATGGAACAATGCACCACTGCCGGAGGAGGATATTCTAGGTATAGGCTGGATGTCGAATTGGCAATACGCAACCATCGTTCCAACCGAAAAATGGCGCAGTGCTATGACACTACCCCGCATCCTTAATCTGGTTAACACGAAGGGTACATACCTATTAGAAAGTCATCCCGTTCCTGCACTCAACCAACTACGGGGTGAGGGAACAGCATACAGGGACCTAGCTGTTACCGGGATACAAACCTTGGATGATGTTTCCTTTTCCTCAAAAACAGAAATGGCTTTAAAGGTTGATCTTCAACAGACGGATGCCAGTCTGTTTGGGTTGCAATTGAAGAACGCACAAGGAGAAGCCTTTACCATTTCTTTCGACACCAAAAAAGACAGCATGTTTGTGGATAGGACCACCTCTGGTCGTGAACAATTTTCGGATGTATTCTACGATCGTGTACATAGTGCTCCTGTTGATCTTCAGTCTGAAATTCTGGAAGTACAAATTTACTTTGATGTATCATCAGCGGAAATATTCATCAATAATGGAGAACTCGTTTTCACGAGTATTTACTTTCCCACAATCGACTTTGACCAAGTGGCCATGTTTTCCAAAGAGGGAACATGTACCATTGATCAGTTAACCCTTTATCCGCTGGATGACATATGGCGTAGTCATTGATTCGGTATTTGTATCCATGTAATGATATATCTATGAATGCCACTTTAAAAATAAGACAATGAAAAGAACCTTTATCCTAGTATTTATCCTTTCACTTCTCATGTCGTGCCAAGAAACGCCCTCCTCTATTCAACTCCTAGCCAGTGATAAGTTTGAACGGAATATTGATGGTAGTGAAGTAGGATTATTTACTTTGCGAAATAACAACGGATTGGTTACGCAAATAACGAATCACGGTGGACGAGTTGTTACCCTATGGGTGCCAGATCAGGACGGTAATTATGCAGACATTGTATTAGGTTATGAGGCTATTGAGGGCTATTTACAATCAAACGAGAATTATTACGGTGCTTTAATTGGTCGGTATGGCAACCGTATTGCTAATGGTTCATTCGTTTTGGAAGACAGTACATACTCTTTAGCTACCAACAATAATGAGCATCACCTTCATGGCGGCATAACTGGATTCCACCACGTTATTTGGGATGCACAACAAATCAGTGATTCGGTTTTGGAACTGAAGTATTTTTCCAAAGACGGAGAAGAAGGGTATCCTGGCAACCTTGAAGTAACGGTAGTCTACGAATTAACGGATCAGAATGAATTAACGCTTAACTATCGAGCTACAACCGACAAAGCTACGCCTATAAACCTTACCCATCACTCGTTTTTTAATTTACATGGTGCCGGCGAAGGAACGATCAACGACCATATTCTGCAAATTAATGCCTCCCGTTATACACCCATTCGAGAAGGGCTGATTCCTACAGGAGAGATTGCGTCCGTTCGTGATACGCCTTTTGACTTTACCACACCCACCGCAATTGGTGATCGAGTTGAGGACACTACGAGTCTTCAGATACAATACGGTTTCGGTTATGATCACAATTTTGTACTGGATAGCTCAGGATTAAGAACGGCTGCCATTATTTTCGAGCCCGTTTCCGGTCGTCAAATGGAAGTCATTACAAATGAGCCTGGTTTACAATTTTATGGGGGTAATTTTTTAGATGGACAGGACACAGGTAAAGGTGGACTATCATACGAGCGTCGAGCTGCTTTTTGCTTGGAAACGCAGCATTTTCCTAATAGTCCTAATCAAGCCAACTTCCCATCAACAACTTTATACCCAGGTGAGATTTACCAATCTACCTGTATCTATCGATTTAGCATACATCACTCATCATTATAAAATATAATTATGCATAGAGAAATAAATATAATCTTGTGGATTGTGATGTCCACCTTCACTTTTTTTACAGCTTGCACGTCTGAAAGTACAGATACATCAGGCACCACTGAAGGATCAGAAGAAACTATAGTTGCAGAGCGTTGGTCAGAGGAAAAGGCTAACCTGTGGATGGAAAGCCAACCGTGGTTACGCGGTGCCAATTTCAATCCCAGCACAGCTATCAATCAACTGGAATTTTGGCAGGCGGAAAGTTTTGACCCTGAAACTATTGACCGGGAGTTGGGTTGGGCAAAGGACATTGGACTGAACTGCATGCGTGTGTATTTGCATCACGTAGCGTGGGAGGAAGACAAATCCGGATTCAAAGAACGGATTGACCAATACCTCACCATGGCACCTAACCATGGCATATCTACCATTTTTGTTTTTTTTGATGATTGCTGGAATCCAACCTACGCCGCAGGAAAACAACCTGACCCCAAACCGGGTATCCATAATTCAGGTTGGGTGCAGGATCCTGGTGAGTTGTTATATACCAATGATGATTTACTACCCGTACTTGAAGCCTACGTTAAGGATATCCTTGGAACTTTTAAGGCGGATGACAGAATCATTTTGTGGGATTTATACAATGAACCCGGAAACTCTGGTTATGGGATTAAATCCATACCCTTGGTGGAATCCGTTTTCCAATGGGCCCGACAAGTCGATCCAAGTCAACCCATTACCATTGGCGTCTGGAATAATGAGCTAAAGGAGTTGAATGCAATTCAGCTCAATCAATCGGATATCATTACTTACCACAACTACAGCAATGAGGTAGATCATCAGGGAGCTATTGATACCCTTAAAAATTATAATCGCCCCATGATTTGTACGGAATACATGGCCCGAAAGTACAATAGTCTGTTCCGTAACATTATGCCGATTTTGAAAGCAGAAAAAATAGGTGCCATTAACTGGGGACTGGTAGCTGGAAAATCAAATACAAAATATGCTTGGAGCGAACCTATCCCCGATGGGTCCGAACCAGAATTATGGTTCCATGAAATTTTCCGAAACAATGGTGAGCCTTATGATCCGGAAGAGGTGGATCTCATTAAGTCGCTAACCATGGACAATTAAAAAATTGGTGACCGTAAGGGATCATACTTTAAAAAGAGGGTAACTATGAGAAAATTACAGTTTTTCTTGTGGTTACCTCCTTTTATCTACGCGAAGAATATAGTCAGGCTGAAGGCAGCTGACAATCCTGTTGGCGTATTATTTTTTGACCATTTTTCCAGATCTGAATTGTTTATTCCCGATATACCAATCTGGCTCAATAACAGGATTTTACTTCCACATGAGTAACTAAAAACCGACAGGATAGTCCTTGAAAGCTCCAACAACCTCAATTCATGCGTATCCTCAATATTGGTTTGGGTTAGGAATAACCTTTTTGTGGTGTAACCTTTGTACAAGTGTCTTATAAAGAAATACGTATTATTTTACGTTTCATGATTTGTTTGTCAGCATATGACCCTCTAACCCTATTAACCGTCAGAATCCTGCTGTTTTTCTGATCATTCATCCGGACCACAAGGTGACGGCAAACCACGTGCTTTATTTGTTACCATGGTATAAAGACCGGGGCCACATTGGGTTGTATGCGTGGGTATGTCGAACGTAAAAGAGCCCACTATTCTCATTGCTAAATCTTGTACGGGCTTCTAATTAGAGGGACAATAAATACCGATCCAAATAGAGATTTGGGTTGGTGCTCTTACCAAAACCTGTTATTTTATTAATTTATGGTTGGTGTATCTCGCACCAACTAAGTATCCATACCTCATAAAAGGAGAAAACGTGATGAAAGGCAGCTTAATAGAATATAAAAAGCAGGTATTCTGTGTTACTCTAATACTATTGGGTTTAATAATGTACATACCATTGCATGCCCAATCTGAAGCTGGATCCACCTTGATTGATGCCTTCTCAGGGTCAGTAGAAATTACCAACAATGGTATTTCCTTTGTACCGACTTTTTCACTTGGTGCACCAGCATCTATTTTGCATGTACGGTTAGCCAAAAATCGATTTAGTTTCGAACCTGAAATGCGATTTGCGTTGGAGGGCAAACCTTGGAGTTTTCTTTTTTGGTTTCGGTATAAAGCGATCCAGCGAAGTAAGTTTAATTTGCGACTAGGTGCACATCCTGCATTAAATTTTCGTACCGTTACAGCCGTTATTCAAGGTGAATCGAGGGAGCTAATAGAATCCAGACGATATCTTGCTACTGAAATCGTACCCAGTTATAAGCTCTCTAAAAAGGTCCAAGTAGGTATGTATTATTTATATGCCAGAGGGTTTGACGATGGTTTACAAAATGGTCATTTCCTGTTGGCTAATCTTGCGGTAAACCAAATCTCTTTAAGTAAAGAAAAAAAATTATATGCAAATATCGTACCGCAGATTTATTATTTAAATATGGATAAAGCTGACGGTTTTTATACAGCTACTTTTTTCACCTTTGGTAAGCAAGAATTCCCTTTTACGCTACACTCCATAGTGAATATAAAACTAAACTCAGACATCCCCTCTGATCCATTTGTCTGGAATGTTACGCTGCGATATTCCTTTCGATAAAAACTAAATAAGCACTTCTTCGGCTTTCTGACCTTACAGGCAGGCCTAATCAATTTAGAACTTTCTCCCACAAAAAAACCAGACATACTATGGTTTTCCCCGCATTAAAACTCCTTTGGTGATACGTAAAACCTTCGCTGACTTCATATAGGTATAAATCCCAATATCTACAAGATGATTCTACCTTCTTTTGCTCGATTCGCAGAAAGAGGTAAGAACATCTAGCCGAACGGTTTACCTTACCACTAGAGAAGCACGAGTGTTTTACCAACACGCTATTTGAGTCCATAATTAAATGGTTCCAATCGTTTTAATCACCAGAGATCTTTGCCCTGCTCTGCGAGGAAAGCCTTGAAGTCCACTACTTTTCGATTGACTGCAGAAATATGGGCTGCGTCTGCAATTAGGTGGGCTAACAAGCATTCTTTACGGCTGACATTATGGTATTTTTTGTTGTAGATTCCTTTTCTAAAATCTTCTATTTCCAGCAAGTAAGGCTTTTCGTAGCGTTGGGGGAAGGAATAATTAATTGGGGGCTGATGCAGGCCGGATGAGGTATGTAAAGCGACAGTAGTATTTCGCACATTTTCTGCGATAGCCATTCCATTTTCGCCAAACAATTCTATTCGTTGATCATATCCGTAAGCGGCTGTTCTTCTGGTATCGATGGATACCATAAGTCCATCCGGATAACTGAGCTGAACCATGACTGTATC
>JABSSK010000219.1 GCA_013214265.1 Saprospiraceae bacterium
CCGGGTTGTACCAAAGTCCCAGGTACCATCCCCAAAATAAGTTACGGATGCGAAGTATTGCAGGTTATTCTTTTCCAGGGCTGCTTCTATGGCCAATTCAATTATTTTGGCTCTGTCATAGTGGTCATTGGCGGATTTACAGATAAATTCATTCAGGTGAAGGCCAATAGATTGGCATTTCAATACAGCCGTTTCTTTCCATCCGCCAGTCGCAAAGGCTATTTCAAAATCTGTATTATTGGAGGCTGATTCAATAAAGGACAGAGCTCCCTGAATTTCAGTAAACTGTTGAACACATTCATTTAATAATTTTTTGAAATGTGACTTCACTGTTTGTATATCCGCTTTTTTAGGATACTGACTAAAGTGCTGTTCAAAAATTTCGATGGTTAGGCCGATATCGGTAACATGGGTGAATTCATTCCAATCTGCATTCGTTAGGTCAATTTGATAGATCTCTTTAAACGTTTGAATAAAACATTTATCATCTGCGTGTACAGAGTCTACAATGGTTCCATCGATATCCAATATGATCATTTTCATTTACTGTAGGGCTGTTATTAATAAAAGTACAATTTAGGGTGTTATGATAAAGCGGTTGATCTAGTCCATGGGGGGTATGATGTACCATACCATTTAGCTGTTGCATTTGCGTAGCCTGACTCTGACACGACTAGTGGTATGGCAAAGTAGTGCAACCTGTTTTTGCATATAGTTGCACTTACTTGGCATAAGTACTTTGCGATACGAGCGTTTAGAATGGTTCAATTTTCAGGAATCCAAATTGTCCATTATCCACGGCTACGATTGCACTGCCATCATTAGAAAGGTCAATATCTTCTCCAGCCCAGTCTCCGCCGAATTCATCAGGGTATGTTTGGTACCATTCCGTGTTGCCTTGGGAATCCAATTTTATGAGGAATACTTCCCAAACATCTGAATTGGTTCGGCCATTACACTGGGCACTATATTCATTATATTCGTCTCCGGTGCCAGCTACTATGATGCATCCACCATCGTTAGTCGCTTTAACACCCCAAGCTTCATCGTGTATATATTTTGGATCAAATCCTCTTGGGTTTCCTTTTTTTGTTTCCCACATCAGGTTTCCATCCTTATTTATTTTTAGGGTATAGGTATCCCAGTTTGCGGTATTTGATAGTGTATGTCCGGTTAAGAAAATATTTCCTTGCGTGGAGATGTCCATACCAAAGCAATGGTCTGAATTAGAGCCTCCATAGGTTTTTGCCCAGATCAGTTGTCCATCGCTATCCAGTTTTAGTAGGGCATAGTCTTGGGCTTCCTCGGTTAAGCCAGAAATGATTAACTCATTATTGACCGATTCAATTCTGTAGGCATGGGAGAGATATTGGTTCAGGCTTTGGCCACGGATTTTATTTCCTTGCGCATCTAAAAATGTTAGGTAAGCTTGTCCTTCTGTATAAAATGTATTGAGGTTATCTAAGGCGTTGGTGTATCCTATAGCGGCGATACCATTTTGTGTGATCGACAAATGTTCGAATGCATCACTACCTCCATTATCATACGTTTTTTGAAAAATCGTACTACCATTGGTTTTATTGATTTTAATAATCGTGCTATTTTCATTGAGAGCACCACAGATTAAATAACCATCTGATACTTCGCGAGCAGAATTACCTAAGCTATGGCCATTTGATGAAAATTCTTTTTTCCATAGCAAAGCCCCTTCGCTATCCGTTTTTACCACCAATATGTTGGCGGAGTTTGGAATATAACCGGTTTCCCCTATCTGAAGATAGCCACCGTCGGAACAGGATAGAATGTAATGTCCATGTGATTCTTCACGAGTTCCGCCATGGGATGTAAAAAATAATGCATTGGGGGCGTTACTAAAATCATCCGTAGCGCAATCTGCACTGGTTTGGGGGGCAATTATATCCGATTTTGCACAACTCATAGCCATTAGTAGAATTAAACTGCTGACAAAAAGGCATTTTCTTTTATTCATTTTACAATCATTTTAATGTGACAGAATATCCTGTTTTGCCCACGAGTGGGGCTTTGACCCTAGCACGGATGCTTTTTCTTGGGTCGTTTATTATTATGCCCAGCGTTTATTCTTGCGACGTTTCATAATGTGTATTACCCGATAGGCTAATGGTCAGTTACAGACACACTGATAGCAATACAGGTATTACGGTCGGGTATGATTCTTATGTCACCGGGTGGTTTACGGTTACGTTATGCGTATGCCAGATTATACCCCAGTATTGGGTGCGCTAACGCCCGGTACAGGTTTGTTTGGTCGGATTTATTGGCCCTACGAGATGATTCAGCCCAAGAAGCTGAAGCGTACAGATTGGTTGGTGGGTTCTGGGTTTATTGATTCGGTACTGATGCGCAGGGAATAGAACAATCCTGATCTTAGAAACAGCAATAGTATGCCTTTTCATTACTACCAAAGGGGTAGGCCCCTTTTGGGATAGTATAAAGTTAATTGGCTATGCACGTTTTGGAATCACCAGTTTGCCATCAAACTTTTATTGATACACTCTATAACGACGGTTTTGCAGGTGCCGCGTGCTCTGTTTCAGCGTATGTTGTTGTTGGTGCGTTATGTTGTTATAACTTGTAGGTTGGTAATAATATTGTATAGGCTTATCGTCCATTACAAATCGGATTCATTATGCAGGTAAAGTATTCAGGAGTATATTCCTCCATTCATAATGATTATGGTCATACTCTTTTTGAAGGATTTTAAATGTTCATTCGTTAGCGTTGACATCACGGCGCCTGTGGTAAGTAAGTTGTTTTACCGAGTATGTGGGTAGGTATAAGTATGATCGAGATAGAACTGGAATGCTTTTGACCGGTCAAAACAGGTGGTAAAGTTACTCTAGTTGTTGATTGTCAAAATTAATTTTGCTTATTTGCAAGGTATTATCAGATAATTTTGTGCAACAGATTGTCTGTCAGGGGTAACAATAATTTTTTGGAAAAGCGTTTGATCTTTTTCTCTTCTTTTTGAATCAATAGCAATTTTGTACAGGGTAAAGTCTTGTTCAAGACATTCGGCCATACTTTTGACCCCTTCGGCTGTCCACTTTTTCCCCATTACACCTTTTCCTCCGGCATGTAAATTGGTCGTCCAGATTATGACCTGTACGTTATCATGATGCTGAATTATTATTTTTGCATTCTCAGCCATGACGCTATCGCGGTACTGAATCCTTTGTTTGCGCTTATTTTTTATATCAAGGTGTAAATAATCAGCTAATTGTAGCCTGCTATTAAAACAGAGTTGTAGTAAGTGCAGCTCATTCTCGTTGGTAATCTGTGGTAAAACCTTCGATTTTATATTTGCTATGGCTCGCTTCAGCTCGTTCATTTCAGCTTGGGTCAAAACCTCTCTTATAAAGTTATCACCTAAAATACAAAGAGACAAGATCGAATCCATACGCACTACATCAGCATCGAATGGTTTGCAATACCCTTTGGCTATCAAAAATTGACTAAATTCTTGATAGCGACAATCTTCCTGAAGGTCGAACCCGAGGTTGTCATATCCATTGAAGAAGGCTATGTTTTCTTCTGTATTTGTGTGGTGGTAGTGATAATTTGATTCGGTATTTTGGAGCTTATTAACAATGGACAAAACAAGAGGGCTCTCCATAAGCAGTAATAATTGTTTTGGAGATTCGGATTCGATTTCCCGGATTAAATCCTGTTTCTTATCATAGAAGGATTTCACCCCATGGGCTTGTTCGCCTAAAAGAA
Source organism: Saprospiraceae bacterium (assembly GCA_013214265.1). GTDB lineage: Bacteria > Bacteroidota > Bacteroidia > Chitinophagales > Saprospiraceae > DT-110. The sequence continues at coordinate 3,760 of JABSSK010000219.1, forward strand.
TCAGCTGATGATGCGAAAATATCTTTTCCCACTCAGATTGAGCAATAGAATCGTATGCTAGTAATATCAGTATTGCAAAAAAAAAAGTCTTTGTCATCTTAAATGCTGGTTAATAGTGGTACGCTATAATTTGGTTACAACTTGATGGTGACTTGCTGTCAGGATTTGGGGCTGTATTTCTTTTAATCGTTGGGCATAAGACGTACACACTTCATTGGGGTGTACAGCAGTCGATTAGAGCATAGCCAAGGGTAATTTATTTTGGTACCTGATGATTATAACTAAGAACACGTTTGAGTTTCCAATTCCCATTTTCTATAATCCACAGATGAGTGAATTTGGCGGTACTGGTTTTTCGGGCTTCTTCTCCATGGGGCTGTTGGAAGAAATCATGAACGCCATGTTGAATCGCGCCGTATAGTATCTGGTTATTATCTGTATACAGTGGAAAGACTTCCATGGATCCTTCCACTAATATTCTCCAAGTTTTGAAAGGTAATTCTCGAATTCCATTTATATTTTCAATGAATGCGCTTTTGTTGTCGGTTATTCCGTTTACGTCATGATAAAACTCAAAATCAGTTGATATCAGATTTACCATTTGGAGGGTGTCTATTTGGTTAAACCCAATTTGAAATAGTAAACTATCCTTTTCCTTGATCAGGTTGAATAATTGTTGTTCCTCGGAGGTGATTTTTAGGTTGTTAAAGGTTGTGCTGTATTTCATCTCTTGTTTTTCAGGTATGTAGGAAGAGGAGAAAAACAACAAGGTAACAGCTGCGGATTTACATATTATCGATACTACGTCTCTCATGAATTTTAATGTTTTAGGTTGTTTTTAGTATTGAACTTCCCGTAAGAAAAAAAGGATATAATCTCGTGGATCATTGTTGAATACGGTTATTGAAGTATAACGTTCAGAGCAAATGATATAGAAGCCATATGGCACATAAATGGGCGGTAAGTTTGGTTTTATCCAGCCGGAGTTATTTTTTTTATTTTTTGTTCATCCTTATTGCTGACATTTACATTGGAGATGATTATTTCAGGATATCTTTTTGAATTAAGATATCTGCAATAGCTTGGGCTTTTTCTGGGGCATTACCAGAACCCAAGTTCGATAATACGATGATTGAGACATTGTCACTTGGGAACCGTAAAATTTGCGAACTAATTCCGTAGTCGCCTCCTTCCCAGGCTACGCTTTCTCTATTTTTATATTTTCCAAAGTACAGTCCAAAAGCCTGATTGTTTCTACCGTGTTCAAATGCTAATGTTGTATGCATCACGTCGTAAAACTTTTGTCCCCCGAATTTTTTGGTTTCCATATTGGAAGTCCATTTGAGAAGATCATCTATGGTGGATACCACACCACTACCCCCATAGTGTGGTGCATTTCTTGGATGCTGAATATATTTACCTAGTTTTTTGAATTTGAAGCCTTGTTCTGCATATGCATCGAGATATAGCGTATTTCTAATATTATAAGGCGTTACTCTATTTTTTATAACACGTGTAATGTCATCATTAATCAATGTATGGGTCATCTCCAATGGATCGAATAGATTCGCTTTACTGAATGTACTGAACGCCTGGCCACTTACTTTTTCGACCACCTTAGTTAAGAGCATAAAATTGACATTACTGTAGTCCCACTGTTCGCCAGGTTTGAAGCGTAAATTCTTTTGGGCGATTGATGTTTCTATACATTCGTCAATATCGAAGTAGTTAAATGTTACCCAGGATGAACCATTGCGTCTTTTTAATTGCGTGTAATCTGTGAGGCCACTTGTATTGTAAATGAGGTGCTTAATTCGAAGGGTATCAGGGTATTTCTTTAGTTCTGGAATGTAATCAGAGACCACACTTTCCAGGGAAATTTTTTCTTCTAAGATCAGCAAAGCAATACAAGCAGCTGTAAATTGTTTGGAAACGGATGCTATGCTAAATGCTGATGTAGTTTCAATAGGTAGATTGTAGTCTAGATTTGCGGCCCCATATCCATTTTTAAATAAGGTCTCCCCATTTTTTGAAATGCCAATGGCATAACCTGGGGTATTCAAATTAGCGTATGCAGCGAATAAAGAATCTATTTGGTCTGCAGTCGAGTCCGATAAATTTAGGTTGACTGGGTTTTGATTACAACCAATCAGAACGGACAGGCACACCAGAGCTACAGACCATTTTTTCATTGTGCATAATTTTTTGAAAGGGGGAATGTATTGTAGGTTTTCTTAAAATTGGAATCCAATAATCCCACTTAGTATAAAGTTACCCAGCCCATCTGCGGCAAAAGCATTGACTGCCATTCCGGTAATGATCTTTTGGTTAATAGCTACGTAAGTACCAGACGATAAACCGACAAGTAGAGCGTTATTTTTCATTAAAATATCATCGGCATTATATTCTTGACTTAACCATAGACCACCTCCAAGCATCAAGTTCGTATAGACTGGATGGTTGGAGGTTTTAGCGTTCCAGTAGTATCGCCCCCCACCGTTGAGGGTTACTAGTCCGACATACCCTCCGTCTTGGGCAACCCCACTTTGTCGGTTAAAATTGAAGTAAGCACCATAGACCTGGCCTTCCAGGGAAAATCTTTTGGTGGAGACTTTTCCAACACCTATACCTCCGTTCATAGCAAAAGTTGGTGTGCCTGAAGTAATTAGTACAGGGTAACCTAGGTATGCATAAAGATCAAAACTACTTGTCGTGCTTTGGGCACTTGTATTATGACTGCATGTCATTAGTATTGCTGCGCAAAAAATAATCATCCATTTTTTCATTCTATCTGTTTTCATTTTTAATACTCGATGTAAATAGCTTTCCAGCGCTTCGTCTTGGAAAATCAGCATATACACTCTTTACTTTGTGATTAATACCTCATACCCACTTCATCAACTTTTTCATTGTGTTGATATGGATATTTATTGATCTTATTATGGTTATTTACAAATTTCCGCACATAACATAAAGGCAGGATTCTTTAGTATGTCTTTTGGCAACTTTAACAATCCGATGATTGACTATTTTTTCAGTATGAGTGATTGGCATAACCCCGCTCAAGGTTGGGGGGAATACGTTCTAAGGATATTTTCTTTTGGTGGATACAGACCCAATTTATACCAGAGGTATTTCAACGTAACCACCGGATAGAAGGTAAAGGTATGGTGGCTCGGTATCGTATTTAGGTGTCGTTTTTTTCCGTTTCCAGCCATTCTTCGTAAGAGATGACCAAGCTTCCTTTTTCTGGGCGATATTTTCCTGGTAGTTTCCCAATAAACTCTAAGTAATGGCCATCGGGGTCAGAAAAGTAAATAGCGATGGCAGGGATATTGGCAAAGACCATTGGTTTTTCTGAGTTATCACCTAAAAAATTCCAAAAATTTATATTGTGTGTTTTCAAAAAATCAACGGATTCATGCAGGACCCAGTCCCAATCGCAAGCAAAGGCAAAATGCCTCAAATCAATCTCTTCTTTTGGTTTTTCCCATAATCCTAGGAAAGCTTGACCTGATTTTTCTCCAATCCAGAAGAGGGCAGCTCTTCTTTCTTGTTAGTATAGAAACAGTTCAAGGCCTAGAATATTCGTATAAAAATCTATGGAGCGTTCGAGGTTTTCAACAAATAAATGGGTTTCAAAAAGTCCTTTAATCATATGCTGTTTTCTTTTTGGGTGCAGGTACCACGGTAGGTGTTATTGGGCTAATAGAATAGTTACCGAATGCTGCCTAATTTAGTTAATTTGTATGAATCAATAGGACATGAAGAATTAAGCGACAATATTGCCAAAACCCCTCAGGGCAAAAACTTCAGATTTGTTTGTTGTTGGGGTCAATTCCGAACACGTTAAAAAACGGTTTAACAAAAGTGCATTGAAATATTGACCCTAAATGCTGAACATAGAAAATGGTTTTTTTTGTTCAATAAGAGTACTCAAATGATGAGTAGATTTGGATAATGAGGCAGCGGTTAAAGAGGTATTGAATTAAAAATCAAGTCACTTTTCTTTTCTACTATGGCAGTGCATCAAGCCAGTAAAATGTTTGGCACCTCGATACAAAACGTAATTTGGAAACGAGTTTTAAGACAAGCAATACATCCCTAACTACTCTATCCAAGTTAGTAGGAAAGTAGATTCTCATACATCTTAATTCGCCATAAGCTTTAAAATGATGTACTAGAACGACTTTCCCCCAACGCTTGAGTGCTTTTTAAAAGACGATATCTTCATACGCCTT